>JAGLUC010000394.1 GCA_023134955.1 Methylococcales bacterium
AAGCTGTTAAGTAAGTGCCATTCGGCTCTGACCCCAATACCGCAATACCGTTCGCTCTCCATGGCTGGCAGCGAGTAGCCTCTTTTCCTACCCTTGTTTCCCCCGCCGATCCTGTTTGATGGCGCTAAGCTCTACTTCGTGATTAAAGAGTATTTCCAGGGTGACTTTATACTTATTGAAGGCCTGTTGATACCGTAGTCTATCCGGAAACAGCGTGTTTATATAGTCCATAAGCAATGAAACTGGTAGACCAACCAACGAGCTGACAATCGCCACGGCAGCACCCGATTTAATATCGCCACCCTGGGCTAAGGCCAGATAAAAGCCCGCAAATGTACCAATGATGCCTAATAGAATGACCATAAAAGGTGCTCGGTTCAGTAAGCCTGCAATATCCTCCGAGTCAAAAAATTTATAGGTGCTTGCAAAATAAGGATTATTATCCAGTGCGATATGGCTAATGATTTCATAATCTGGTGTGCGCCCGTAACTTTGCTCTTTAATTTCACTAGTGGTTAAGTCAATAATCGCCGCAATACCATCTTCAATATCAAACAATCCATCCAGTAGTGTGGGAGAATCTTTTTCGATAAGGTCTTTTTCAACCAATATATCCTGGGTTTTATCTAACAGGACGTTGGCTTTATTCTCGAGGTGGCGTGCTTCGCGTTTGAGTTTTTCGGCTTCCTGAATTTTGGCACGCAATTTGTCCAGAAAAGGATCCTTTCCAGAATAAAGTGAAACAGGAATTTTAAGTTCAGCAGTCTTCAGTGCGGGGTCAAAGTTAGCAGCAAGGGCGACCTCAGCCTGTTCCCTTACGCTGTCATAATAGTTTAAGTCTGAAGGTGATATTTGAACTTTTTTGTATTCAAAAACAGTATAATAAAAGGCAATGACATATCTGTTTATCGCCGATATTTTATAGTGCAAACCAAATTTGAACGCCAAAAAGACACAGAAACAGGCTAATATGCCGCCGATAAATAGCTGTCCGACCGTCTCGTTAGTAACTGTAGCTTCAAAAAATAACCCAAAATAGGTTATTACCACTACAATTGCTACGAATATATATTTAAACATTTTAACCCCTTAACCCAGTAATCTAAAAATATGCATCAAAATTGATCTGTTAATAAACGTCTTATTTACCATCCACGCGTATTACCTTATCCACCGACTTTCCACTATCATCCACGCGTAACTTAAATTGTAAAATTGTTGCCTGTTCCTTCTTGCAATCGTACTGTCTACAATCCGCAGTTTTCCCCACTAATTCAGCTGGAACCGCTTTTGCTTTCTGGTAACCGAGGGCTGCAATACCCATATCTGCTTTTAGTCTACCGCGATACTGATAGTCGCCCATTTCCACTTCATCAAAGATAAAGTCATACAAAGCAAGTGCACGCTTGTTACTCAGTGCCATATTGTATGAGCGCGCTTTTTCCGAACGCCCAGATGTATCGTTTTTGTCAATATACTTATTGAAATACACAGGTGATGTCATCCCAGAAATTTTAAGAGACTTTACCAGCTTCGCAGCGTCTGGGTCTCCATATATACTTTTGGCATATTTTGGAATTATTACGCGGAGAAATTTTTTCATGTCATCCGAAAGCGTATAGGCTCCCCGAACAAAATAAGATTCCTGAAAATGTAACCTTACCTGGCCTGTCTTTTTGTCTATATCAACAGCGTCGCTATCGAAGCCCTTAAAGTTGTCGTTTAACTGGTCGACAATCTTGTTCTTAGCTGCGGTGGCCTTTTGTTGCTTTGCAAGATGATCCGCTGCTTCACCAAGTAATTCTTTTTGTTTATTCAGTGCATCTTGCTTTTTTTGATCCATCGCAGATTTTTGCTGGGCTAATGCAGATGCTTTCTGTTTTGCAGCATCTGATGCGGCTTTGGCTAATGCTTGACTTTTCTGTGCATCAGATTCCGATTGCGCTTCGGCTAATGCAGATGCTTTCTGTTTTGCAGCATCTGATGCGGCCTTGGCTAATGCCTGACTTTTCTCTGCATCAGATTCTGATTGCGCTTCGGCTAATGCAGATGCTTGCTGTTTTGCAGCATCTGACGCGGCTTTGGCTAATGCCTGACTTTTCTCTGCCTCAGCTTTCGCTTGTGCCGCGGAATTTTGCTTCGCCACTTGTTGTTGGATCTGCTCTTTCTGCTTTTCCAATGCAGCCGCCTTTATTTGTTCGGCCTGCTTGTTCACTTCTTGCCTTGTTGCAGCTACTTTTGCATCCTGCTCTACTTGGGCTTCTGAAAGTGCAGCTTGCATTTTCGCTTCACTCTTACGCTTTTGCTTTTTCAGGATTTTTTGATTTTCCACTTCCATCTTTTGTTTTTCTTTTTCCAGTTGCTGGCTTTTTTCTTTCTCTATCTCAGCCTCTTCTTTTTGCATCTGTACTTCGTGATCTTGTTCTATTTTTGCTATAAGCACTTGATATTCTTCTTCGGCCTGACTTTCCTGAGCCGCTATCATTTTGCTAAATTGCGCCATTAACTCTTGGCTCTTTTTCTTACGCTCTTTTTTAATATCCTCTAGCGACTTACCCGCTTTTTTGGCCAAGGCTTCTCTGCGTTCTTGCGTCTCATCTTGTTCCTTTTCGACAGCAACCAATTCTTTTATCAGTTCAGAATTTTGCTGTTTGGTTTCGATGATTTCGTCATTCGAATATATCAGGAACATAATCGCAAGAACGGCAAAAAGGTCGACCATGGGCACAAGAGCTTCCATACTTTGTGATTCATTGTTATCGTTATTAGATTGATCAAATATCATGAGTTGATTTTCGCCAAGTTCGTAAATTGAAATTAAGTTTACTTTAGAAGGTGCTTACAGTATGTGACATATCTCATATTTTCGTACATCCTGAGTTCAAAAGGAGGCAGGACGGAGTGAGAGCATATAAACATGCTGAAAAACCAATAAGTTAAGGAATTATGGAATCAAATAACATTAGAATTACCACATATCTAGCTGTATTATAAATTATTTTCCCACACTAAAAGACCCTCAAAAAAAGGGGTAGACCCGAACAGCACTTACTTAAGCTTTAAGCTATTAAAATCATTTAAAAGGCAGGTTCGGTGGTAAACTAATTGCGACAAAACAACACGCAATCACCGAGAGACCTGACATTTAGATACGATGGGGGACAAAATTTATAACGGCTTGAATGACGAAAAGCGGTTATTCAGTCAAAAAGAGGATGTTTTGTAAAAAAAATCACAAAATATCCTCAATATCTAAAGAGTGAAAATTATTTTGTTGTTATTTTTTTATTAAGAACAACTATTTCAACTCTCCGATTTTGCTGTTTTCCCATTGAAGTAGAGTTTTCAGCAATAGGTTTGCTTTCACCATATCCTTCATAAGTTATTCTTTTTGTATTTATTCCTTTTTCTAACAAAGCAAGACGTACAGCATAAGCTCTTCGTTTAGAATGGCGCAGATTCCAAAACTCGTTTCCTGCGCTATCTGTATGCCCTTCAATCACTATTTTACGATTAGGAATTTGTTTTAAAAACTTAGCTAATTTATTTAACTTATGATCACTACTCGGTAATAAGTTTGGTTTTCCTGATTTAAAGAACTCACCACCTAGAGTAAAGACCAGCCCTCTTTGTGTTTTTTTAGCACCTAATTCATTAAGTTCTTTTTCTAATTTTTTAGCTTTCTCAAACGTTTCTTCAGCTTCCAGTATTTTTGCACATGCATCAGCTAAAGCCTTTGCAGTTTCGTCCCGTGCAAGAGCTGTTTCAAAAGACCTTTTCTCTGGCATCGCACTGGTTATTTCTTTATCAAGCGTTACTAATTTTGTCTCAGCCTTTTTTATTTCTGCAAGCTCTTGAGCTATTAACACTTCTTTTTCTGCTATATAAGCAATAGGGTTTATTTGTTCTGTTTCTTCGGTTGGTGCAGCTTTTTCATGGCTTTCTTTTGAAATTTGTGATTCAGCCTCTCTAAAATTTTCTTCAGCTTTCAGTGTTTCTGCACATGCATCAACTAAAGCTTTTGCAGTTTCTTCCCGTGCAAGAGCTGTTTCAATAGACCTTTTCTCTAGCATCACTCTGGTTTGCTCTATTATTTCGGCTGGTGTAGCTTTTTCATGGCTTTCCTTTGCTATAGCCTCTTGATCAGTAACTATTTTTAACGTTGCACTAGAGTTGCTATTGCCTCCACACCCTGTCATGAACAAAGATGAAGATAACAAAACAAATAGCAGCCGACTCTTCTGAGTTTTTTGTGAACCTTTTATTTTAACGGTCATATCCTACCTTTTATGCCTGATTAATTAGTAATACCTTACAAAAGGCTAGATTGTTTTTATATTTTTATCAAGCACAGATCAGTCAGAGTTTGACGCACATCTAAAAAACAGGGCTCTTTTGAAGAGAAAAAGGAGTTAGAACCCTTTTTTAACCACGAACCACTTGAAATTAAACCACTTTTAAAAGGGCTCTGACTTAGGTTGTCGAAAAATGACTTTTAGGCTGCCTTAGATTTCCCCATATTTTGGCTATCACCACCAATGAAAAATGCACGCCGTTTTTTTTGTACTGTGTAAGAAATATGTTTTTTCCCCCATGCTTCAATATCAGCCTGGGATGCCTGTCTCAACGCTTGTGTTACGGTAGTATTCGTTAACTTTCCACAGAGTGCTGGAATGAGAAGCACTGTGCGGTTCATATCTGTCTGTGGACTTCGCTCAATAATATGCTTAAAGTTTCCAAAAAAAGAAAAATGAAACGAAAAACCTGTCAGGTCTTGAATTTTGAATTCTTTATTAAAATCAGGGTCAGTGTAATGTTTAAGGCAGAAGAGCATAATCCAATTACACTCTACCCCTAATTTATGCTGATTTAGTTCAAAACCAGGTCTTAGTCTTACAATTGACCTGCTGGAACTTGAACTCACTGGTGGGCTGAAATCCACCCTATAAGTGACAAACTACTTGCCGCGTGTATTCATCAGATAGTCAAACAAAGGATGTGTAATACACCAATTTGCATTGTCATTAATTAAATGATGCCGATAATGCCAGGGTAGATAAGTTTTTGCCCAATCATGATGACAATGAGCTTGTCGGTGCAAAAAATAATAGGTAAAAACAGAAAAATATATGGCACAAGCATAGCCGTTGACCCACCAGAAAAAAGGTAGGTTCAAGATCAAAATACAGACTAAAACCAGCAACTCTTTGGCCTGACTATTCAAGCATTCTGGCCGTTGTTGATAGCCTGCATCAAGCATATTAAACTGCCGGGCAACAGCATGATGCTCATATAAATGATAAGCCCAGAAACTATCAGGCTGCTGCCCCCATCCGTGCAACAAATATCGGTGAATAATCCATTCACCTGCATTTGCCATCAGCAAGCCCAGTAAAAACTGCAAAAACCAAATCATCATTATTTATTCGTTTGTTAAAACACATATGGGTGATCAGCTTCAAAGCCATGCACCTTAGCCATCGCACTAAAAGCTGAGGCTGCCAGCCGGTTGTCTGCTGCCCACTCAAATAAGCCGCCAACCATAAAGCCTGTTTACGAATAGGCAAAACATAGGCATCAAATTCAAAATAACCATCTTTTGTAGTGATACTTGTTTGATCGCCTGCTTTGTCTATAGCTTGTATTGATTGCTGAAATTTAACGTCTATCAAATGTGACTGGGCTAAATTGGGGTCAGTGCAACATTTAAAACGAGAGGCAATGTTTAATTATATTCTAACCCCAAAATCAGCTTTATGGACTAACACTAACCTCATACCCTAAGACCTTTAGCTTTTCTGCAAAACAAGTCATTTTCGCTTCACTCATTTTATTCAATGCCTCTGCTTCCGGCTGTAACGAGGGTCTGGCAACGGTATAAAGCATGACTTTTTTTATACCTATCTGTTGTTGCCTCAATTTACCTACCAAGTCCAGGTAAGCATCTTGCTCACTTTCTGTTTTATCTGTACCAATATATTCCAGCATACAAGTTTGCAAATGCGTTTCACAAAGGTTTGAACTTAACTTTAATTTTTTTAGCACTTGCTCTACCGTTTGCGGACAATCGTTAAGCTGTTTCCGACCATAGACTGTGGCACTGTCTAATTTAAACCACACTTGCCCCTGATAATTATTTAAAATTTTCAAACCTGTTTGCACAGCTTGCTTATGCATTAAACTGCCATTGGTAATTAAAACAAATTTACTTTTTGCAAATATACCCAACTCTGTTGCTATCTTGGCAATTAAACTAACAGCCTGATCAAAACCTTTTAGACTTGTGGGTTCTCCATTCCCTGAAATGGCAATATCTTTAATCACACGTTGAGCTAGGGGGACATCAAACTTATGGTAAAAATCACCCGTTAATACACTGTTCAAAAAAAACCTTAACTCCTGTTCTAGTAACACAAAATCCATTTCAGGCGCTGCTCCTTTGACCAAATCAGGCACTTGGCAATAAACACAGCGCCAGTTACAGGCATTATTGATATTAAAATTAATACCAACTGATAGGCCACCCGCTCTTCTGGAAATAACGGGATAAACATATTTTAAGCCTGCTATATCTCTATTATGATCTGTTGTCGTTAATTTTTGATTCATGGCTATTAAGAATAAAACCTATTCGTGGTATTCTAACGGGTTCAAACTATTAATGCTTTTATTTGGAGAGATTATATGAGCGAAAGAATTGTAATGCGTACAGGCGAGTCCCTTGTTGCAGGTGGCCCACCCGGAACAGCAGCAGAGCCAGAAATTGTTATTGGTGAATTAGATGGGCCAGTTGGAACTGCTCTAGCGACACTAACAGGTGACCAGGCGAGCGGTCACTCAAAAGTTTTTGCTATTTTAAATACTGATATTCAAGTACGCCCTGTTACTTTGATGGTTAGTAAAGTAACTGTTAAAAATTCACGTTACACTAATATCTTAATGGGTACTGTTCAGGCAGCGATTGCTAACGGTGTTTTAGATGCTGTTCGTGCGGGTGATATTCCAAAAGAAAAAGCCAATGACTTAGGTATTATTTGCTCTGTCTGGTTAAACCCAAGTGTTGCTACTGATGATAATTTAGATCACCAAATCTTGTTTGATATTCACCGCAAAGCAACTGCTCAAGCAATCCATAAAGCAATGACTAACACACCTGATATCGACTGGTTATTAGAAAACCAAGATAAAATTACTCATAAATATTTCCAAATGGGCTTAGACGGTAAAATTTAATTTATTGGGAATAAAGTTCAAATAATAAAGCAAATGGAGGTGAGTTTTAATCTAAAGCGAGGTTAAAACCTCACTTCCTTGTTTATGTGCCCACAAAAACCAGTTAATACACAGAAGAACCTGGTTGAATACTGCTTTCTCATTGTTTTTATGGGTGATTTTCTATATTGTGAAATTGCCAACTTTCCAGAAAAACATTCTAAGTAACAAGTACAATAAACCCACTTTATTCTTTACATCACTAAATATTGTATGTCTCTTGCCATTGTTTATAGTCGAGGTCGTTCGGGGATTGATGCTCCCTTGGTTACGGTAGAGGTGCATGTAACTAATGGTTTGCCATCTCTTTCTATTGTGGGTTTGCCTGAAACTGCGGTTAAAGAAAGTAAAGATCGTGTGCGTGGGGCTATTTTAAATTCTCATTTTGAATTTCCTATTCAGCGCATTACCATTAATTTAGCACCTGCTGATTTACCTAAAGAGGGTGGACGATTTGATCTTGCCATTGCAATAGGCATTTTAGCCGCATCAAATCAAATTCCCAAAAATCAGCTTGATCAATATGAATGTATTGGTGAGCTGTCACTGAGTGGTGAACTGCGCGCCATTTCAGGTGCGCTTCCAGTCGCTATTCATAGCCGAGATGCTGAACGAAAACTTATTTTACCTAAAGATAACAGTACAGAAGCATCCTTAGTGGATCAAGCCAGTTTATTTCCTGCAAGTAGTTTGCTTGAAGTATGCGCTCATATTAGTGGACAGAAATCTTTAATCGCTTATACCCCAGATACAATTAAAACCAGCCCTGAATCGTCACTGGATTTTTCAGATGTACAAGGTCAGTTTCATGTTAAAAGAGCTTTTGAGATTGCCGCAACGGGGGCGCATAACTTATTAATGCTTGGCCCTCCTGGAACGGGTAAGTCTATGCTGGCTTCTCGCCTGCCGACCATTATTCCTGAACTAACAGAACGACAAGCCCAGGAAACTGCAGCGATTTCATCCATTAGTGACAAGGGTTTTAATGTGGATAATTGGCGACAACCACCTTTTCGTGCCCCCCACCATACTGCCTCTGCTCCTGCATTAGTGGGCGGAGGAAGTAATCCTATGCCTGGTGAAATTTCTCTGGCGCATAACGGCACTTTATTTTTAGACGAGTTACCTGAGTTTGACCGTAGAGTGCTAGAAGTATTACGCGAACCTTTAGAAACAGGTCATATCACTATTTCTCGCGCCAGTCGACAAGCTGACTTTCCGGCTAAATTTCAGTTGATTGCGGCAATGAATCCTTGTCCCTGTGGCTATTTAGGAGACGCTTCAGGGCGTTGTCATTGCACCTCTGAGCAAGTGGCTAAATATAGGGCTAAAATTTCAGGTCCTTTGCTTGATCGTATTGATATGCACCTTGAAGTACCGCGTGTTTCACATGAGGTTTTGCGTAAAGGCTCGCCTAAGGGTGAAGAAAGTAGTCAACAAATTAAACAGCGTGTCATTGCAGCCAGAAATATTGCAATGGCTCGTCAAAATAAAGTTAATTCCGCACTATCAGCCAAAGAAGTTAAATTATTTTGTCCTTTATCAGAACAGGGTCATCAACTTTTAGAACAGGCAATGGATCAATTTGGTCTATCTCACCGTGCTTATCATCGTATTTTAAAACTTGCCAGAACTATTGCAGATTTAGCCAAGTCAGAACGTATTGAAATACCGCATTTAAGTGAAGCTATTTCTTATAGGAAATTGGATAGGAGTAAGTAATGTATATCCTTGATTTTACTTTGTTGCATCAAAGCTACATTTTTTTAATCACTCATTATTCATGGCAAAATTAAACCCTCAACAACTAGCTGCTGTTAAAACCGTTGATCACCCTTTACTGGTTTTAGCGGGGGCAGGTAGTGGTAAAACTCGTGTTATTACTGAAAAAATCGCTTATTTAATCCAGCAAGGTACGCCTGCCCGTTATATTGCTGCGCTAACCTTTACTAATAAAGCCGCCAGGGAAATGAAAGAACGGGTGAATAAGTTATTGGATAAATCCCAAGGCAAAGGCTTGCGGGTATCCACCTTTCACTCACTCGGTCTGGATATTTTGCGAAAAGAACATAAGGCTTTAGGCTATAAAGCTGGGCTGACGCTGTTTGATGATCAAGATAAATTGACTTTACTACGCAATTTAATCGCCCATGGTTCTAGCAACTGCGATATTGATGCGGTTGAAATCTACAACAAACAAATCAGTGATTGGAAAAATGCCTTCATCACCCCTGAACGTGCGATTAGCAATGCAACTGAGGATGACCAGTTAATTGCTCATCTTTACGCTGAATTTACCCGTAATTTAAAAGCCTATAACGCAGCTGATTTTGATGATTTAATTTTACTACCTGTTTTATTATTCCAAAAAAATCCTGAAATTTTAGAAAAATGGCAGAATAAAATCCGTTATTTGCTGGTAGATGAATATCAAGATACCAACATCACCCAATATCAATTGGTTAAATTATTAGCTGGTAATTTAGGACGTTTTACCGTGGTGGGTGATGACGATCAATCTATCTATGCCTGGCGTGGTGCTCAACCTGAAAATCTGGCTCAATTACAAAAAGATTATGCCCGTCTTAAAGTGATTAAACTGGAACAAAACTACCGTTCTACCGGACGCATACTTAAAGTTGCCAATCATCTCATCGCCAATAACCCCCATGTCTTTGAAAAGAAACTCTGGAGTAACTTGGGCTTTGGTGATCCTTTACGAGTAATGAGCCATAAAGATGACCAGATAGAAGCAACACAAATTGTTTCAGAGATTATTCATCATAAATTCAAGCATGGTGGCAGTTATTCCGACTATGCCATTTTATATAGAGGCAATCATCAGTCACGGCTGTTTGAACGTGGCTTGAGAGAAAATAATATTCCTTATTTTGTTAGTGGTAGCACCTCGTTTTTTGCTTACTCAGAAATTAAAGATATTCTGGCTTATCTGCGTTTATTTGTTAATCAGGATGATGATGCAGCATTACTCCGCATCATCAATACACCACGGCGCGAAATTGGCCCAACTACTTTGGAAAAATTAGGTGCTTACGCCAATGATAGGCACATCAGTTTATTTGCCGCATGTTCTGAGCTAGGATTAACCCAGCATTTGCCTGAAAAATCTATTCAACGTTTAGAAAAATTTACCCGATGGGTGCTTGAAACAGCGGAAAAAATTGAAACAGGTGATACCTTTGCGGTGATAGATCATTTTATCCAGCAAATTAATTATGAAGCATGGTTAAATGAAAACAGTAAAACCCAGGCCGCTGCGGAGCGTAAAGCAAAAAATGTCTACGATTTAATTGAATGGTTAAAACGTATTGCCGACAAGGAACAAGATAGCGAAAAGTCTTTGTCTGAAATTATCTCCAAAATATTATTGATGGATATTTTAGAGCGCAATCAAGAAGAAGAGGCGGGCGACCAAGTTAGCTTAATGACCTTACATGCTTCAAAAGGTTTAGAATTTCCCCATGTATTTCTTATCGGTATAGAGGAGAATATATTACCCCACCAAAACAATATTGAAACTGACAATATAGAAGAAGAAAGACGACTAGCTTATGTGGGAATAACTCGTGCCCAACAAACCTGCACCTTAAGTTATTGCACACATCGTAAACGCTATGGCGAAGTAGCTGAATGTGAACCCAGTCGATTTTTAAATGAATTACCTGAGGAAGATCTGGAATGGTCTAATAAACAACAATTGTCGCCAGAAGTCATTAAACAGCGTGGCAAAGCCAATCTTGCCAATTTAAAGTCCATGCTGTCTTAGAATCGTGTCTGTTCATCATCCCATTTTATATTCTTTCCGTCGTTGTCCTTATGCCATGAGAGCGCGACTGGCCATTGTAAACTCAATGATAACGGTTGAATTACGCGAAGTGGTATTAAGCAATAAACCTCAACAATTATTGACTATTTCCCCCAAAGGCACGATACCTGTTTTAGTGTTAAATGATGGACAAGTTATCGAACAAAGTTTAGACATTATGACTTGGACATTATCTAAGCTTGACCCTGATAACTGGCTAAAAAATGGCAAGACTGATGATATTTATCAACTGATTGCATGGAATGACAATGAATTTAAATACTTTTTAGATCGCTATAAATATGCTGACCGTTACCCAGAACACACTCGGCATTATTATCGAGAAAAAGCAGAGCAGTTTTTAAATGATTTAGAACAGAGACTTGCTCTACATCCTTTTCTTTGTAGTGATCATTGTTCTTTAGCCGACATAGCCATCTTTCCTTTCATTCGTCAATTTGCTCATGTAGACAAGGACTGGTTTAGATCTTCTGATTACCAAAATCTCAATCAATGGCTAAATCACCATCTTCATTCGGCTTTATTTATCTCTATTATGGATAAGTACCCAGCTTGGCAATTAGCGGATAAGGCTGTTTATTTTAATATTCAAAATTAAAGCTATGCTTAAACACTATTGCTATTAACAATATATCTCATATGAAGCTATATATATCATTTATTCTATCAGGACTTTTGTTAAGCCTTCCAGGCTATGCAGAAATTTACAAATGCCAGGCAGCAAATGGTCAAACCATATACTCCAGCAAGCAATGCGCTAAAACGGCTGAAATTTTTACCCCAACAGCCAGCCCTCAGATTGAGTTTGATAATACTTTAAAAAACACCCAGACAAAACCATCCGTCGATATTTATATCACCAGTTGGTGTCCCTATTGTAAAAAAGCTATGGCTTATTTACGCTCAGAAAATATTGCCTTTAATAGCTATGACATCGAAAAAGATTCACGAGCAAAAGCTAAAAAACATCAATTAGATCCTGGTTATAGTGGAGTTCCTTTAACTGTTATTAATGGACAGCTTTTAAAAGGTTTTTCTAAAGGTCGTTTTGAGAGAGCTTTAAAGAAAAAATAATGGCAATATTCACAAAGGGATTACCTCAATATAAAGATTATTACGTTAATTCCTTCGCTTGCAAATCAGCATGATATGAAGACCTTACTAAAGGTGCGCTGGCTACATTTTTAAAGCCTAAGGCTGTAGCGGTTTCCGCGTATTTATCAAATTGTTCTGGGCTTATGTATTCTTTAACGGCTAGATGATCTTTACTGGGTTGTAAATATTGCCCCAGCGTTAACATGCTTACTCCATGGTCTCTTAAATCTTGCATTACTTTATTGACTTCCTGTTCCTGCTCACCAAGTCCCAGCATAATGCCTGATTTAGTCATTGCTTGTGGATAAGCTTGTTTGTATTTTTGCAATAAAGTTAAAGATTCTTGATAGTTTGCACCTGGTCGGGCTTCTTTATACAACCGTGGGACTGTTTCTAAATTATGATTAAACACATCGCAGGGTTGTTGTTTAAGAATATCAACGGCCTTATCCATACGTCCCCGAAAATCGGGCACTAATACTTCAATTTTAGTTGTGGGCGATTGCTCTCTGATAGCTTTGATACAATCGGCAAAATGCCCTGCGCCACCATCTCTTAAATCATCTCTGTCAACTGAGGTAATCACTACATATTTTAGTGCCATAGCCTTAATAGTTTTTGCCAGGTTCATTGCCTCGTTTTGATCTAACGGCTTTGGTTTACCATGTGCGACATCACAAAAGGGACAGCGACGGGTACATATATCACCCATAATCATAAAAGTTGCAGTGCCATGGCTAAAACATTCGCCTAAATTAGGGCAAGCGGCTTCTTCACAAACTGTATATAAATTATTTTCTCTTAAGGTCTTTTTTATTCGGCTAATATTTTCATTGCTGGAAATTTTGACTCGTATCCAGTCTGGCTTACGCAAGACAATTTCTGGCTTTTCTACTTTTATCGGTATTCTTGCCAGTTTCTCGGCATTACGTTGGTGGGTTTGTGGGGATGTTCTAGAAGGGGCTTTTAAACTCATTATTTTTTTTCTAAGTTAATCGCTTGTAAAATTTGATGAACCACTGGTACGGCCAGCTCATAGGTTTCTATTTTAACACCTAAATCGGCTAATTGAGTGACTGCTAAATCAGGATAGCCACAGGTATTAATATCATTAAAGGGCATTAAGTCCATATTATTATTCAGGCTTAAACCATGATAACAACAGCCTTTTTTAACCCGTATTCCCACTGAACCTATTTTTTTATCCGCAACATAAACGCCAGGTGCATCAGGCTTTGCTATGGCTTTAATGCCGTATTGAGCAAGGGTATTAATCATCGCTTGTTCTAGCAATGTCACTACCCGTCTTACACCTAAGTTTAATCGTTGTATATCTAGCAACAGGTAAACAACTAATTGTCCTGAGCCATGATAAGTCACCTGTCCACCACGGTCTGTCTCAACAACAGGAATATTATTATTTGTTAGCAAATGTTCCCGTTTACCATTCAGACCTAAGGTATAAACAGCAGGGTGCTCCACAATCCATATTTCATCCGCTGTGTCTTTATCTCTATCCTCTGTAAATGTCTGCATCTCTCGCCAGACAGTTTCATAATCTTGCTGGTCTAATTTTCGTAATACTGTTTGCATTGTGTTTATTTTGTAGGGCGGATTTTAGTCCGCTACATTGGCAACATGTCAACCTTTGCGGACTAAAGTCCGCTCTACATAATTTCTATCGTTATCTGGGGTGATGAAGCCTGTTTATAAATGAATCTATATCTTTTTGATTTTGTAACTGACTGGCTCGAACAACAACTAAACGGGGAAATAACTCCATAATAGTCGATGCAAAAATACCACTACCCAAGCCTATTTGTTCACCCGATAATGAAAACAATACTGTATTTTCAATGCCACAACTGGGTGATTTATCTTGTAAGACCAAACCAGATAAAGCATGTTCTTTAACAAAATTAACAGCAAAATCAGCTAATGGCTGAGCAACATCAATTTTAAGATTATCCGTTTTTAATACTTTAATATGTCCATCAACCTGGGTAAGTTGTATCTTTTCTCTAGGTACGCCCAAACCAATTTCGACTTCAGGGCAAACAGGAATTAATCGACAATACTCGTTTAATGTTTCTGCAATTACTGCGCTGTATTTATCTTTACCATCATATCTAACTGACTGACCTAATAAACATGCGCTGACTGCAATTAAAGGTTTGTTAGATGTTTTACAACCATTACCATCTGTAACCTCTAAATTGCCCATTTTTATCAAGTTTGAATTTTGGTTATGCTGAGTTAAGCAAACCTATGAATTCATCAATACTCAATAAATTCAGTTTAGGAAAATCTATTTTTTTCAAGCAATTGAAATGTCTGTCATTGCTGACTAAATAATCCACATCACCTGCAATTGCACAATCAACGAATTTATTATCATCTTTATCTTCTGAGATTAAATTCCACTTATAATATATCTCTTGCTTATGGACATTTTGCAAGCTTAATAGCATTTCACTGATATTATTTGCAATCATCATATTTGTTTTACGTTCTATAATCTCTGTATATTCACTCAATATTTCATTACTAAAAATTAATGTAAAACTATCGTTTATAACGCTGTCAAAAATAATACGATAACGTGACTTTGTAGCAATGGAAACCAATAAAACATTGGTATCTAAAACAACTTTCATTTTATTAATAAGGTGTTCTTAGGTGTTCATTTGTCCATTCTGACATGGTTTCATTATCCCAATCATTTTCCTCCCAAAGTTTATCCATTTCTTGGGTTGCTTGCTTAGCAAAGTATTTTGCAAGTAGTTCCTTTATATCAACTAATTGTTTGTTATCTAGTTGATAGCTGAATACTTTTAACAACTCCAATTGTAAGTTGCTTAGTTTTTGTGTTTGCATATCCGCTCTCTTAAATAAATTGGTAACTACGCACCCTCATTAGAAGGGAAGATGCAGGTTGTTATTTATCAGGCTGGTGCAACAAGGATATTGCACCAGAGCTTACACGGACGTATTCACGCGTCCTGATAAATCA
>JAGLUC010000395.1 GCA_023134955.1 Methylococcales bacterium
TTCGGTACTTTCGTGGATTATCATTACCCTGAAATATAAAGCATTAAAATTGGCCAGAGAAGAGGCTATTCGATTTGAAGACCAGTTCTGGTCTGGAATAAATTTATCCGATCTTTACCAGCAGGTGAAACGAAAGGCGAGCGAACGTCGTGGTATAGGGCGAATTTTTGAGATGGGTTTTGCTGAATATATTCGCACCCGCAAAAGTAAAACCAACCCTGAAATGATGTTAGCCAGTGTACAACGGAGTATGAAAGTAGCGGTTGCACGTGAAGAAGATTCTCTGGATTCACACCTGTCATTATTAGCGACCATTGGATCCATTAGTCCATATATCGGCTTATTTGGCACTGTTTGGGGTATTATGCGCTCATTTATTGCCTTAGGTGCGGTAGAGCATGCAAGTTTGGCGATGGTGGCGCCGGGTATCGCGGAAGCTTTGATTGCCACGGCCATGGGTTTGTTTGCGGCTATCCCGGCGGTTATTGCTTATAACCGTTATGCAGAGAAAGTAGATCGTTTATCAAGTACTTATGAAAACTTTGCTGAAGAGTTTGCCACGATTCTACAAAGACAAAGCCATGTTACCGATGAAGTGGCGCAATGAGTAAAAAGCGTAGGGCGGTCTGTGAAATAAATGTGGTGCCATATATTGATGTCACTTTGGTTTTGTTGATTATTTTTATGATTACAGCACCCTTGATTCAAACAGGTATTGATGTTGAATTGCCGCAAGCTGATACAGCAGCGGTCGAGCAAAAAAATGAACCACCTATTATCGTGTCTGTAGATAAGTCAGGTCAATTTTATATTGATATTGGTGAAACTGAGGATGAGCCAGTAAACGCAGAAGATTTACTCTATAGAGTGGCAGCAGTATTAAGAAATAAACCTGAAACCCAGGTGTATATAAGGGGCGATCAAGCGGTTGAGTATGGCAAAGTGGTAACGATAATGGCAGCATTAAAAAATGCCGGTGTACCTAGTGTAGGGCTGATGACAAGTTCGTTTGATTGAGTCTATGGATATATTTAAAAAACATTCTGTGTCCTTGTCGATATCTTTAGTATTACACCTTTCCATTTTTGCTTTATTTGGTCTAAGCTTTGTGAGTGAGCCTGATGTCGTTAAAAACAAACCATTACCAGAAATCATTCGAGCATCAATGCTCGATGAAGATAAGATACAGGCAGAAGCTAATCGTTTAAAGAATGAACAAAAAAATAAAAAATGGCGACAAAATAAAAAGCAGAAAGCACTTGAAAATAAACGAAAAAAAGAACAAAAGCTGTTAAAAGAAGCTAAGAAAAAACGCTTAAAAGAAGAAAAGAAAGCTAAAGAATCAGCCAAAAAGCGTAAAGCCTTAGCAAAGAAAGAGCTGCAAAAATTAGAAAAGATAAAAAAACAAAATGCATTGGAATCGGCTCGTTTAGCTAAAATTAACAAGCAAAAAGTTGCTGAAAAGAAACGCCTGGATGATTTGAGAAAGGCAGAGGAACTGAAGCAACAGGAACTATTGGCAAAACAAAAAGCGGAAGATGATGCTGTTCTAGCAAAACAACAGCAGGATGAGCAGGCAACTATTTCTGCTGAAACAGCTATTAGACGAAAAGTTATTAGTCGCTGGATTAATCCACAAAGATTGGTTAAGGGATTAAATTGTACGATACGGGTAAAATTATTACCTAGTGGTGATGTTATGAGTGTCAGTATTATTAGGAGTAGTGGAGATACATTTTTTGACCGTTCCGCTGAGAATGCAGTACATAAAGCATCACCGTTACCTGTACCTAAGGATAGGGCTTTGTTTACAAAGAGCTTTAGAACGTTTAATTTTGAATTTAGACCTGAAGAATTATTAAAGCCATAAAAAAATATATGAATAACTTATTTAAAAGACTGTTATTAATCTGTTTGATTTGTTTTTATACGCCTATATCTTATGCTGAATTAACCATAGAAATAACCAAAGGCATTGATACGGCAGTACCTATTGCTGTGGTGCCTTTTGGTTGGCGAACGCAAGGTACTGAACTTCAGCCACCTTTGAATTTAGCATCTGTTATTCAAAATGATTTATCGGGTAGTGGTTTGTTTAAAACCCTGCCAGAAAATGATATGTTGACTCAACCTACAGAGGTAGAAAATGTCAGATATAGAAACTGGAAAGCATTGGGTCAGGATTATTTATTAATCGGTATGGTGACTAAAGAAACTGAGCGCTATAAAGTTCAATTTCAATTGTTTGATATATTTAAAGGTGTGCAATTATTAGGTTATCGGTTAACGGTATCAAAAAGGAATTTAAGAAGAGCTGCGCATCATATTAGTGATGTTGTTTACCAGAAACTGACGGGTAGAAAAGGTGTTTTTAATACTCGAATTGCTTATATCACTAGCGGTGTTAAGACAGATAAACAAAAAATATATAAATTATTAATAGCCGATGCTGATGGTTATAACCCCAGAACTATTACATCATCGCTTGAACCTTTAATGTCTCCAGCTTGGTCTGTCGATGGCAAAAAAATCGCATATGTTTCATTTGAAAATAAACATTCGGCAATTTATGTGCAAACACTGACAACAGGAAAAAGAGAAAGAGTTGCTGCTTTTAAGGGAATTAATGGCGCACCTGCATTTTCACCCGATGGTTCAAAATTAGCCATAACTTTATCAAGAGATGGTAGTCCTGATATTTACGTTCTTGATCTAAATAGTAAAATATTGCGAAAAATCACCAGAAGCTATGCTATTGATACGGAACCAAGCTGGTCACCAGATGGCAGTATGATTGTCTATACTTCTGATCGAGGGGGGCAACCTCAGTTGTATTTGATACCGAGTGTGGGAGGAAACCCAACACGGCTGACGTATGACGGCAATTATAATACCAGAGCTCAGTTTTCAGCTGATGGACAAAGTATTGTTTTGGTTCATGGTAATCAAGGGGATTATAGAATAGCTATTATGGATATGGCGACAAGAACAATTAATGTGCTTACAGCCGGAAGGTTCGATGAGTCACCTAGTTTTGCGGCCAATGGCGATATGATTTTATATGCTGCTCACAAATATGGGAAAAGTGTTTTATCTTCTATTTCAGTCGATGGAAGAATGGAAAGACGTCTTTCTTTTGATAAAGGAGATGTGCGTGAGCCTGCATGGTCGCGAAAGTAGTTGTATATCTAAGTAGTAAATTTTTAAATAATATCCTTTAGGAGAGAAAAAATGAAATTAAAACAAATAGTATTACCTTTAATCGTGGGTTCTATGTTTTTATCTGGTTGTACTACAACTGAAAAAAAAGTAGATGATACGCAAGAAGAGGTTGTTGCAGTAGTTGAAGAATCAAAAGATGTAGCAGTTGATGGTTTAGATCAAAAAACATTGTCTATCAGAACTATTTATTTCTCATTTGATGATAGTCAGGTTCAGCAAGACTTTATTCACATTATTAATGCACATGCCTTGTATTTAAAAAACAACTCTTCACAACGTATTGTTTTAGAAGGGCATGCAGATGAGCGTGGTTCACGTGAATACAATGTTGCATTGGGTGAGCAACGTGCAAAATCAGTTTATCGAATTATGAAAATGCAAGGCGTTTCTGATAGCCAAGTTCAAATTGTCAGCTATGGTGAAGAAAAACCAGCTGCATCTGGAATGAATGAATCTTCATGGCAGCTAAACCGTAGAGTTGAGATCGCTTATCAGGTTCGATAAATGAACAAAATATTATTTTTGGTGCTTTTAACTGTCTATTCTGCTGTTTATGCTGAATCGAGGGCGTTAGCTCCTGTGATTGATAACTCTACTTACCTAAGTGGTTCTGTATCTGGAGCATCAGCACCTTCAGCTAATGCTATGTATGAAGTTCTGGGTAGATTAGAACAATTACAAGGCGAGATTCAACAACTCAGAGGGGTTGTTGAAGAGCAAGCACATATGATTTTAGATTTAAAAAAGCGCCAAAATAATATTTATTCTGACTTGGATCTGCGTTTGCAAGAACTGGTGGGTGTTGATGTTAGTCAAATGCCCAATAAGGAAGCGAATGGTAACAATTTGGATAAGGTACAAAGTCTTGGAAAGACATCAATACCAGTTCGCAGTAAGTCAAAAGTGGTTGCTGTGAATCCTCGCTCATCGGCTAGAAATGAAAAGGAACTCTATCAAGCTGCTTATAAAACATTAAGAAATGGACACAATACTCGTGCAATTTCTGAATTTAAAACACTTTTAATAGAGTTTCCTAATGGAGAGTATGCCGATAATGCCCAGTATTGGTTGGGTGAGGCATATAAAGTCAATCGGGATTTAAGCTCTGCAAAACAGGCATTTTCTAAACTGGTTAATGAGTATAGCCATAGTCCTAAAGTGGCTGATGCTTTGCTAAAATTAGGATACATTGAATTTGAGCAGAACAACATGGCTAAAGCTCGTGATTATTTAACACGAGTTACGATCAATTATCCAGGCACAACTCCAGCACATTTAGCTAAAAAAAGATTAAGGAAAATGGGAGTAAATCCTTAAAACACTTCTATTGATTGGTGACAGGCATCTTTTAAACATTTAAAATCCTCGCCTTGTCTTTAAAAATTTTAAGCACATATTTACTCAAATAGAATTAATAGAAATACCTTTAATGGAAAAGTCTTTAAAAATCACCGAAATTTTTTATTCTCTGCAAGGGGAAACAAATTCGGTCGGTTTTCCCACCGTATTTATACGCCTGACCGGGTGTCCGCTAAGATGTTCATATTGTGATACTGCCTATGCATTCACGGGTGGAACAAGACAAAGCCTAACAGATATTGTTGCTCAAGCAAGACAGTTTAATGCGAAGTATATTACTGTTACTGGTGGTGAGCCCCTGGCTCAATCAGCTTGTAATGAATTGCTTACTAAGCTTTTGGATGAAGGCTACATTGTTTCTCTGGAGACCAGTGGTGCAGTAGATATTTCTTCTGTTGATCAGAGAGTTGTAAAGGTAATGGATTTAAAAACACCTGGCTCGAAAGAAATGGATAAAAATATTTATCAAAATATCAAAAAATTATCAAAAAAAGATCAAGTAAAATTTGTTATTGCCGATAGCATTGATTATGAATGGTCAAAATCAATATTAGATGAATATGACTTATCAAATCAGTGTGAGGTTTTGTTCTCTCCAGTGATGGGGGAAATGAATCCAACTGATTTAGCAGAAAGCATTATTAAAGATAATTTACCTGTCAGATTTCAAATTCAGTTGCATAAGATCCTTTGGGGCGATGCACAAGGAAAATAATGGATAAAGACATAAAAATAATGCAAAAAAAAGCAATAATTTTGTTATCAGGTGGGTTGGATTCAATTACCGTCCTGGCTCAAGCCAAAAAAGATGGTTATAAATGTTACGCCTTAAGTTTTGATTATGGTCAAAAACATAATGCAGAGTTAATTGCAGCAAAAAAAATTGCAAAAAACTATCTGGTTGAAGAGCATAAAATAATTAATCTTGGTTTAGGTGCTATTGGAGGATCAGCATTAACTGATGACCATATTTCAGTACCTGATACGTTACAAGGTGGAATACCAGTCACTTATGTACCAGCAAGAAATACAGTGTTTTTATCTTTTGCTCTAGGTTGGGCAGAAGTATTGAATGCGCATAATATTTTTATAGGCGTTAATGCGGTTGATTATTCAGGCTACCCTGATTGTAGACCAGAATTTATTGAATCATTTCAGCAATTGGCAAATTTAGCGACAAAAACTGGCGTTGAAGGGGCAGAAATTAAAATACATGCTCCTCTTATTAAATTAACCAAGGCCGAAATCATAAAACAAGGAACCGCTTTAGGCGTTGACTACAAACAAACAGTGTCATGTTATTCGGCCGACCATGAAGGGAAGGCTTGTAGGGTTTGTGAGGCATGTAGATTAAGAATGCTGGGGTTTGAACAAGCTCAGATTACGGATCCTACTCGATATGTAAAGAGTTAGTCATGTCGATTTAAAAGGGTTCATTCTTAATGAGAAGAATTTTACAACTTAATAGAACAAAGATATGAATAGAGATAAAACAAAATCACAATTTGTTGCTGTTGCATCTATTGCTGCTGAGTTAAGTGCAGTAATGGAGGTTGCAAAAGAAATCTCATTAGCCGCTGCAAATGCAAAAGCAATTGCCTTTAGAGCAGGTGAAAAAGCAAAAGGCTTTCAACCCATTACTGATTTTATTAATGAGTTAGCAAAAGAAACCATAGAATTGGTTCGTGCTATTAATGAACATGCCTTATTGCTATATCAATTAACAGTCAATGAGTACAGGATGACTGACACTTATACTAAAATTGAATTGGTAGCCACTAAAGCACAAGGGGCAGCTTATGAAGACTCTATTGAACAATCTTTACTTGAGGCTGGTCAAAGAATGAATGAGTGTAGACGAAGTTTTAAATCAAGTGTTACTCAATTACTTGATCAGCTTGAAGAAGTTATGCACCCTGCAAGGGCGGCGCGTGTAATTGCCGCAAACTCAAGAATTGAAGCGTCACAAGCAGGAGAGTATTTGCAAAGTTTGCAAGCCGTTGCTGAAAGTGTCGATAATGCAGCACAAGTTATTCATGATAATGTACAGCGGTGCCGAAGTGCTTTATCAGTGGTTGATCTGACGGAATAAATAGTCAGTATTGTTCAAAACAGTTAATACTTTAAGGTAGGAGACTTATTTCAAATGAAAATGACTAATATATACGAAGGATCGTACCAGTGGATAGTGTTTGGTCGAGATGAAAACAAGCCAGATAATATAATTGATACTAATCAGTATATGGTTAGAACGGCTGATAAGTGCTTACTGATTGACCCTGGTGGTGTTGAATTATTTGCACCTATGCTTGCTGCGGTATTGCATTATGCTCCTGTAGATCAAATTACAGATTTGTTTGCCTCTCATCAGGATCCTGATATTATCTCATCACTCGGATTGTGGGATCAGGCATTACCTAATGCAAAATTACATTCCTCAGCATTGTGGGAAGGGTTTATCAGGCATTTTGGTTGCGAGAGTATTGAATATGTTCCAATTGCAGATGGGGGCGGTGTTATAAACTTGGGTGATATAGAGCTACGAGTTATTCCTGCTCATTATATGCATTCTTCCGCTAATTTTAATATTTATGACCCCCAAGCAAAAATATTAATGTCTGGAGATATTGGTGCAGCTTTAGAAGCATCAGGTGCTCCTATGTATGTTGATAATTTTGATGCTCATGTTGAGAAGATGCGTTTTTTCCATCAACGCTGGATGCCTTCTAATCAAGCTAAAAGAGTCTGGATAGATAGTGTTAGAGAGCTTGATATTGATATTATGGCTCCACAGCATGGGCGAATATTTAAAGGTGATGATGTTAATCGGTTTCTTGACTGGTTTGAAGCATTGCCAGTTGGAATTGCTGTTCAGTAAATGTGGAAAATGTTTCTTTAAAACTAATTTAAAAAAAGAAAACTTGCAAAGTAAAGGAAAGTATTTATAATAGTTTGTCTTTGCTAGGGGTCCTTAGCTCAGCTGGTAGAGCACCGCACTTTTAATGCGATGGTCGCGAGTTCGAATCTCGCAGGACCCACCATTTTTATCCATTGAAAACACTAGGTCTTCAAAAAAAATAAGCCAACTTCCATGTTGGTTTTTTTATGCCCGTTGTCCACTGGTTGTCCACTAGCTAGTAACAAATCACAACAAAACCTTTCTACTTTTACTTCAAAAATACTGTCACCATATGTCCGAAAACCTTACATTAGAGCTAGTCTAAAAAGGTAGTTTTGTCTTGTTATTGGACAATTAGTGGACAACAAGAGGGTTCGTATTAATTAACATACTGATAATACACTATTTAATTATAAAAAGTATCGCATTTATGATGCGGCGTTGTTGTTTTTTGCGCTTTGTTGTAGTATGTAAGTTGACGAGTTAAAGAGGTGTAATCATGGCATCAATTAATAAACACACTGCCAGCGATGGACAAATCACTTACAGAGTACGAATCAGATTAAAAGGTTATCCAATCCAATCAGCCAGTTTTGACAGGAAAACAGATGCGAAAAAATGGGCGCAGCATACTGAATCAGCAATTAGGGAAGGACGGCACTTTAAGATTGCTGCGGCAAAAAAACATTCTTTTGATGATTTAGTTAAACGGTATTGCTCGGAAATATTACCTGACTATAAAGAGCGTGAGCAAAAAGAGCGGAAAAGTAAATTGCAGTGGTGGAGTAATGGCATTGGTCATTGTTTACTTGCTGACATTACACCAGCAACCATATCTGAATATAAAAGCCAATTACATAGAAGTCCTGCCACGGTTGATAAATATCTTAAAAATTTATCACACGCGTTTAGTACAGCGGTTAATGAATGGGGGTGGTTAGAAGACAATCCAGTTAAAAAAGTTAAAAGCCCCAAGTTACCTCGTGGGCGTGTTCGATTTTTAGATGATGATGAACGTATTGCTTTATTGCAAGCCAGTAAAGAATCATCAAATGACTGGCTTTATATGTGTGTCATTCTGGCTTTATCTACAGGTATGAGGCAAGGCGAACTAATGGGGCTTAAATGGCAAGACATTAATCTCAAAGAAGGTTATTTAATCCTGCACGAAACTAAGAATGGTGAAAGAAGACGAGTGGCTATAGTTGGTCACGCTCTTATGCTGCTACAGGAACATAGCAAAATAAGAAGACTTGATACTGATTTACTTTTCCCTGGTAATAACCCAGAAAAACCGATTGATTTAAGACGACCCTTCACAGAAGCCCTTACACGGGCAGAAATTACGGATTTTAAATGGCATGACCTAAGACATTGCACAGCTTCATACTTGGCTATGAATGGCGCGTCACTGGCAGAAATAGCCGAAGTCTTGGGACATAAAACACTACAGATGGTTAAGCGATATGCTCATTTATCTGATGGTCATGTATCGAGTGTGGTTGAGTCGATGAACGCTAAAATATTTGGTGATGGCTAATGGATATTGTTGTAAAAATAAAAGGCCGTGAGGCTTTGGTTGTGTGGACTTTGCCTTATGTTACTTCATGGCGGTTGAGTCCAGATATGCTGTTGCAAAGATTGGTTGCTGATGAGATGTATGTAAGTGAAAAATTTCCAATTGCTTTTACCTTAGCTAGTGACAAAACATCCAACTCATTACCTCCAGCACAATGGTATGAATTAAAAAAATTAATTGAAAAACTAGAGCTGGATTTAACAGACAATAACTTATCTAGGGTTGAGGATAGAAAGGCTTGGAAAAAAGAAGCAATTGAAGCATTTTTGGAGGATGAATCTGCTTATTAATAAACTGTACGCTAAATTAACACCTAATGAACAAGCAACGCTATTTTTTGAAGCTGCGGTAAGGCAAGATGAAAACGAAGTTGATTTAATACTTAATTCAGTCGAAAGACGAACATACTCAACACCACATATAGATTACCCAAACCAAATATTGTTTTTAAAAAAAATCTAACGAATTAGGTCACCAAATTCATGATGCCTCTTAAGGCAAAAACAAACAAAACCTAGCGCCACCTAAAGAACTATTATTGTCAGTTGTTATAAAACCCTTGTCGTCTTTAGCTGTATGCAGGCTAGCAATAGTCGCAACAAAGTGTATGCCTAAGCCTGTGTTATTGGGTGTATTGACTGGGCTTACGGTTTGGATTGAATTGCCTGAGAGTATTTGTTCCAGGTATCCTTGTCCATCATCTTCAACACAAAAAACAATGTATTGCTTTTCTTTGTATGCTGATATGCATATTTGTGTGTTGGTATAACGGAGGGCATTATTAACAATGTTGCTTAATGCATTGCAAATATGTCTGTAATCGCAGTAGCAATATAAATCATCCGAACATTTGATGGTCAGATTTATGTTATTAAGTTGAAGTGTAGGGGCATGCTGGGCTTCAATTTCTTGCAGAATATCCAGGGCTGAATATTCATCAATCATTAGGTTGAATTTGTCAGAGTCAATTTTATAAAGCTCTAATAATTGAATAAGGTGGTTATTCATTTTAACTGTTTCAAGTTCTAGTTGGGTGAATTCAGGGGAGCTAGAATTCTGTTGATTAGCCGTTATCTGACTGATTAATTCACGCACTGTTGATAATGAATTTTTTATATCATGGATTGATGAGGCTACAAGGGTAGGGAAGTTAATGGGCATATCTGGCATGATCAGTTACTCTGGCAAGGTGCGAGTTAGTTTTTCAAATTCAATTTTTAAACTACCTAATTTATCCACCGCAATACCAACTTGTTCTGCTCTTTTAATATAGTGATGTGTTTGCAACAAAGTCTCTTGTGTAATCCCATTCTCTTTTAGCTCATGCAGTCTAATTTTTGCCATATTTAAAATGATAGTTTTATTGTTAGGCATTTCTTCAATAGCTTTTTCAAAAAAAGATAGTGCCTGTTTAAACTCCCCTTTTTTATATAAACCTACGCCTTGGTTGTTAATATGAATTAGCTCTTGTTTAGTTTGCTGGATTAGAACCTCTGAGTGATTATTTTGACCAATATCACTGTGCATTTGACGAATATCGTCAATAAAATTATCGTCATCAATATGACTATGAATTAATTCGGAAATGATTTTATCTGCTGACTCAGGATCTTCTTTTAAATAATAGGTTTTGGCTATCTCAAGTTGTAGGTCTATAGGGGTTTTACCTTTTAACCGTTTTTTTAGGCGTTTAACCTTTTGAAAGGATTGTCTGGATAATTTGTCGTTACCTATTTCTTGATATATCTCTGTTTCCAAGGTAGCTGCTCTTAAATCAGCTTCTGGGTTGCCGGTAAATTGTTGGCGCATATCTTCCAGTGTTTTCAGGGCTTCCATTTTTAAATTCTTTTTTGAGTAAATTTTAGCGAGACCAAAAAAATCACTAGGTGTTTTGTGCACAGAATATTCACTAAGCTGAGCGGTTGCTAAATAGGCTTTTTCAGCCTCACCTAAATGACCTGTTTTTTCAGCAAGAATAGCCAGTTTTTTTTGTCTGGAAAGAGACTGAGGGGAGATTTTAGTTGCTTGATTTAAAGTGTCTTTGGCCTTTTCATGTAATCCTACAGCTTCGTATGATTTTGTCAGCCAATCATAACACTCCATCAACATAGGGTTTTGAACAAGTAAATCCTCAAAGATGCCAATAGATAATTCGTATTGACCTTGAAAAAAAGCAATAATTCCTGTCCCAAGCCTCGCCCATGCTAATTCGCGCTGTTGTAATATTTCTTGGTAGATAGTACCGGCTTTTTGAAAATCAGCTACTTTTATGGCAAGTTCGGCACGTAACTTTAATAACTGAGAATGAAAAGCTTTATTACCTTTTTCTATACTTTTATCGCAATGATGTATGGCGCGGGCATAGTTACCATTGACTATCTCTTTTTCAATAGGGGATAGAAATTTCTTTCGCTGATAGCTTTTTTCTAATCGCCTGATTAGCTGCTGAGGATTAAAGGGTTTAGCAATGTATTCATCAGGTTTGTTTTCTATACTACTAAGAACAAAATCAGCTGATTGATGGGCGGAGACAATGATAAAAATAGTGTCGTAAGTGATAAGGTTTTTAAATTTGGCTTCTTCCAAAATTTGCTGACCATTTTTCCCTGAACCAAGAACAAAATCACATAGCACAATGTCAAATTGATGTTTAGTCATTGAGTCAATAGCAGCTATTCCATTTTCTGCTTCATAAATAGTTTGAGCACCCAGTGTATAAAGCATATCTCTCATTGAGCGACGCATCACAGCATTGTCTTCAATGACTAAAATTGTTTTGTTTGATAAATTGACTGACATGTCCTAAGTGTAACAATTGATTTAAAACTGTCCAGCATACTTGAAAAAAAATTTTTGACCCCAACTATTAAGTCAATCAATTCAACCAATTTAATCAATTTAATCAATTTGAAATATAGGATATACATAAATCATGACTGTTGAAGCAAAAAAAGAAACCTTAGGTTTTCAAACTGAAGTTAAACATCTATTACATTTAATGATTCACTCTTTGTACAGTAACAAAGAAATTTTTCTGCGAGAATTAATCTCAAATGGCTCTGATGCGGTGGATAAATTACGCTTTGAAGCACTTTCAAACGAAAGTCTTTATGAAGGCAGTAGTGATTTAAACATCCGTGTTAGTTTTGATAAGGATGAGCGTACCGTCACTGTTTCTGATACTGGTATTGGTATGACCCGTGAAGAAGTACAAGATCATATTGGTACTATTGCCAAATCAGGTACCAAACAGTTTTTTGAAAAACTAACGGGTGATGAGGCAAAAGACAGTGAATTAATTGGTCAGTTTGGTGTAGGTTTTTACTCTGCTTTTATTGTTGCAGATAAAGTAACATTAACTACACGCAAAGCAGGCGAAAAAGAAGCAGTACGTTGGGAGTCAGCGGGTGAAGGCGATTACACCATTGAAGCAGTGGAAAAAGCAACTCGCGGAACAGAAGTGGTTTTACACCTTAAAGAAGGCGAAGATGAATTTTTAGACGGTTTTAGACTGCGATCTATTGTTAAAAAATTCTCAGATCATATTTCTTTACCTATCATTATGGATCAGGAAATTCCTGCTGAAACAGATGAAGAAGGCAATGAAACAGCGCCTGCACGTGTTGAAGACGAAACAGTCAACAGTGCCTCTGCTTTATGGACTAAGTCTAAAGAAGAAATTTCTGACGATGAATATAAAGAATTCTATAAGCATGTCGGACATGATTTTCAAGATCCTTTAACACATGTACACAGTAAAGTAGAAGGCACTAACGAATATACCTTATTACTTTATGTACCAGCACGTGCCCCATTTGATCTATGGGACAGAGATGCCAAACACGGGGTAAAACTTTACATTCGTAAAGTATTTATCACTGATGATGCAGAACAATTAATGCCACGTTATTTACGTTTTGTACGCGGAGTGATTGATGCCGATTCATTACCATTAAATGTATCAAGAGAAATCCTGCAACAAAGTAAACAAATCAGCACTATTAAAGCAGGTGCGGTTAAGAAAGTACTAGGCTTGTTAAAAACATTAGCTAAAGACGAAGAAGCTTACGAAAAATTCTGGTCTGAATTTGGTAATGTGATTAAAGAGGGTGTGATTGAAGATCATAAAAACAAAGATGCCGTTGCTAAATTGTTAAGATTCTCTTCAACCCATACCGATAAAGAAAAACAAGATGTTTCATTAGCATCTTATGTTGAACGTATGCAAGAAGGGCAGGATAAAATCTATTATGTCACTGCTGATAGTTTTGCAGCAGCTAAAAACAGCCCACATTTGGAAATATTCCGCAAAAAAGACATAGAAGTCATCTTAATGGCAGACCGTGTTGATGAATGGTTGATTTCTAATCTAACTGAGTTTGATGGTAAGCACCTGCAATCAGTCGCTAAAGGCGAACTGGATTTAGATAAGTTGGATTCAGAAGAAGAAAAGAAAGAGAAAGAAGAAACCACTAAAGACTTTGAATCTGTACTGAAACAAATGAAAGAAGTGTTGGGCGATAAAGTAAGCGAAGTACGTGTCACTAATCGTTTAACCGACTCTCCAGCCTGTTTGGTCACTGGTGATTATGATATGAGCCTGAACATGGAACGTATTATGAAAGAAGCAGGTCAATCAATGGACATGATGGGAATGGGTGGCAGCAAACCCATTTTTGAAGTCAATCCAACTCATGCTTTAGTCACTAATGTTAAGGATGAGCAAGATGATGAGCGTTTTGCTGACATTACCAATATTCTATTTGACCAGGCTATTTTAAGTGAAGGTGGGCAGTTAGATGATCCTGCGGCATTTGTGCATAAGTTGAATGGCTTGTTGCAGGGGTTGTTGAAATAAAGCTTTTTGATATTAGTCTGTGACTAACTGGGAAGTAAAATTAAAAGGGGAGTCTCAGGTTATCCCAATAGCGAGGCACATTTGCCTTGTTATTGGGATAATCGGGCAAATATGCCTGTTAATCAATGGTTATGTTCGGAAGTTATGTAGGATGGGCAAAGGGG
>JAGLUC010000396.1 GCA_023134955.1 Methylococcales bacterium
GACTTGGGCACTGCTCGTTTCTGTAGAAGCGAAGGGGGTCAGGTCTTTGATTTATGATTTTTATAAAGAACTGAATACTGTAGAATTCAGAAACATTAATTTTTCAGCCTTGTTATCATAATTCAAAGACCTGATACCAAATCTTTTTTCACATTTTCAATAACTTAAAGTTTAAGCAAGGGATCAAGGGGGCAGCCAGCTTGATATTTATAAAATCAAAAATTATTGTACAAGTCAGGGTTACTATAAAATGGTCGGACAACTCAATTTTGGCTCATCTGACTCAACTTTGATTTTCAAGCTGGCTGGTCGAGTAGACGTGTTGCACGGAGCCGGGTCTTTATTTTTGCAGCAAAATCAAAGATCCCTGAATTCTCAAGCCTTTAGAACAATGGTTCAAAATATAGGAAAACGGGGTAAATTTCAAGTACACATCTTGTAAATATTTTAAGATAATGCTATGGTTCACATTATGTTAACAAGGCAAGTAAATTGTGCATATCATTTCAAAAAAACCTTTTTCTGCAGCATCAACTAAATACCCCAATGATAGAGATGCAATAATGAATATTTACAATGTTCTGAGAAAGGCAGAATTTGATACACCCAATATAATGAAAGAAACATTTACCTCGCTTGATAACTTTAAATATAAAGATAAATGGTGGGTCATTGACATTGGTGGTAACAATCTAAGGCTTATTGCCGCTATTTTATTTTCATCTCAGAAAATGTATGTAAAGCATATTGTTACCCATGCTGAGTATGACAAACTATGTATTCAATACAGAAAAGGAGCGCACTAAATGTTAGCTATAAAACAAGAAGCTTTAACCAATTCTTTTCTAGGATTTGCTGATAACGCATCGAATATCCTTCATATAAAATCAGAAACAGCTTATGAAGAAGCCCTTGAAATAATTGAGCATCTATTCGACAAGGCAAATGATACTGCTGATGAACCATTGAATGATTTAATAGATATTATATCCAAGTCCATTGAAAAATATGAATCAAGCTTAGAAGGTATTGTGATCTTTGATAACGAAGCTAATAATATCAAGCAAGAAATATCGGCACTTAGAGTATTGATGGAGCAACATAATTTAACCATTTCTGGGTTTCAAGATGAGATAGGGTCAAAATCTTTGGTATCCATGATATTAAATGGAAAAAGAAATCTTACAAAAGAACATATAACTAAGCTATCTAAACGATTCAGCCTAAGTCCTGCGGTATTCTTTAATTGAAAAAGATCACTACTGTATTTGAATAACCTTAATCACAGAACTAGCTGCCCTGCCTGCATCATCAACGACTCTGACTTTAAACTCGCCATTTGTTGCATTCCAAATAAATGATTTACCTTTTGTAGACTTTCCTTCATATTTTCCGTTTACAAACCAAAATACATCTTCCACATCTGGGTCGACAACGGCTGAAAAGGGGATTTTATGTTCTGCTTGATTATCACTTCTTAACACATATTCAATTGTGTTTTGCGGTGAGGTGATGACGGGGATTTGACCGGTACTGCTTGATTGCTCAAGACTGCATTTTTCACTATATTTGGGGGGTGTTTTTAGGGAAATACCTGCATGGTGAAAAATTTGTAAAAAATCAGACGGCCAGAATTCAAAGACTTTCATTTCGGTTTTTCCTGCCTCATGCCAACAGGCTCGTAAACCTGTGTTTTTTTCTATCGGTATAGCCCGGTATATATTAGAAACTTTAATCGGGGAAACGCCGGGGATAAACCAGGACTCCAGCGAACTTGGACAATGCTGACTCAGTAAATCGCCTGTATTTCTGCAAACTTTTACTTTTTTTAAATTTAGATTATCTAGTCCTATCAATGATTCCACCTTCCATCCCTGGTCTGGAAAGACTGCATCAAATATAGAAAACAATAATGGCCCCGCAGCTGTGCGACCTACAAATGCATGATTACCGCTACCATCAAAATTACCCACCCATACCGCCAGCACATATGGACCTGTGACACCTACTGACCATGCATCACGAAAAGCCCATGAAGTACCTGTTTTCCAGGCTATATCATTGGTTAATTGAGAATGTAAATCAAAATTCAAAACATCTGGCTCAGGATTATCTTTAAGCATATCAAGCACTAAAAAACTGGCTTCTGCACTTAATAATTTTTTACTGTAATTCGACTTTTGTTGTTTAATACTTTTTATATCTTGAAATACACCTTTGTTTGCAAGCCCTGCGTAGAGCGTCACCAATTCCATCATGGTTACTTCACCACCACCTAAAGCCAGTGCCAGCCCATAAAATGATTCATCTTTTAAGCCTGAAATTTCTGCATCTTTTAAGAAATCATAAAATGTTTTTTGCTTTAATTTTGATTGCAAAAACACAGCAGGGACATTACGGCTTTCAATTAGAGCATCTTTAACCACAATAGGTCCTAAAAATCGCTTGTCATAATTCTCAGGGGTAAAGCCACCAAAGCGACTGGGTGAATCCTTCATCAACGTCATTGGATGCACCAATCCTTCATCAATTGCCAAGGCATAAACAAAGGGTTTTAAAGTCGAACCCGGTGATCTTTTTGCCAACACCCCATTAACCTGTCCCTGTAAATCGGCATTATTAAAATCGACCGAACCAATCATGGCTTTTACTTCCATGGTTTGATAATTAATAAGCAAAGCAGAAGCATTGTTAATACCATAGGGAGATTTTGATGAAACGTAATTTTTAACAATCCCTTCAAGCTTATTTTGTAGGTTCATATCCAGGGTAGTATTGATATAACCACTGTCCCAGCGTGATATTTTCTGATTAACTGAATTGACGAAGTGTGGGGCTAAAAAAGGCAGTGTCTCTGGCGAACGGACATTTAGAGGCATTTCAAAATACTTTTTCTTATCCCTATCTTTAGGAAATTTCTTAAGCCAACGTTGCAACAAATTAGCCCTTGCCACTGACAAGCGTTTATAACCTTTTTTAGTGGTCGGGTTTCTGTTATTTGGGTTTTGAGGGATTACCGCCAGTGTTAATGCTTCTGGCAAACTTAGTTGATCAGGTTTTTTGTTGAAATAGATCAAACTGGCAGCCGCTATGCCTTCAATATTTCGACCATAAGGTGCAAGGTTTAAATGGGTCTCTAAAATCTGTTTTTTTGAATAATGCCGTGAAAGCTGAATCGCCCGTAAAATCTGTTGTACTTTTCCTTTGATAGTATGAGATGGAATGCTCCATCTTAACCTTGCGACTTGCATGGCAATGGTCGAAGCACCCACGCGCCTGTTTTTTGATATATAAGTTGTCCAGAATGCTCTTAGCAATGCCAGATAATCTACCCCTGAATGATCATAAAAATTCTGGTCTTCATAGAGTATTGTTGCAGATATTAGATGAGGTGATACTTGATCTAATGTTTGATAGATTCGATAGCGATCATCTTCGGCGAGCGTAATTCTGAGTAAGTGATCCTGACTGTCAAAAAAGGCACTGGAATAAGTTGTGAAGGTTTTTATTTCTGGTTTTGGGCAAAATCCATAAGTAAAAATGGCAACCATTAAGGTTGCCATAAAAGTAAAAAACAGCTTGTTCATTTTGAAGCAGTTACTTTAAATCTCCCAGCTTTTGATACAGCTCGAATTGAGCGGTCATACATGGATTCTGCATAGGAAGGAGGTATAACAAACTCACCTGCTGAGGTCAATTTAACTTTATAGGTCAAATCCCTGACGGTACTGTCAAAATCACCATAGTAAACCACTCTATCTTCTCTAATACCAATATAGTCTGCTTTCCAGTTATAGGCTGTTCGAGAGACTGAGTTTCTTATCACTTCAAAGCCACCAGGGAGTAAATCAATCACCGCTACATTAGTGAGGTTTTGTCCTTTAAGTGCTCTAACTCTTAGCCTTACCGTGACTTCTTTACCTTGCTCAAATGAAGTGATTTTATTGCCTTTATCATCAAGGAAATCCCGATGAATCTCAATCCCTTCAGCAATCACTTTCCTTGGTAAATCAGCATTAAATCCTGACTGCACATTCAAAAAATAGAGAGGCTTATCCCCTTTAACTTCTACTCTTTCAGTATTGACTGAATAATTCGCACTTTTAAAGGGTTTTGACTTGACATCAAGAACCTTTCTTTTCTTATCTTTTAACAAAGCAGCAAAAGTGATATTTTCATCGAATTTATTATCTAAAGCTAATTTACTGTACGCGCCTAAAGCCAATATGCTGTAAGCGGAAGAAATTGTATTGTATTCACCTTTGAAGATTTTATTGGTCAGTTTTAATAATTCTTCACCAGCAAGGTTTTTAGCCCGACTTTCAAAATGTTTCGCTAATAAATAGATGTGTTGTGCATCTTGGGTCAAACTTGAATGAAAATCATCTGCCTTAGATCCATCATGACTACCCAGTTTATACCCCGATATTAATCGACTTGCCTCATCGTCTTTCTGCAATAATTGATAAGTTGCAGCCATATAGGAAGCAGTTAAATCCTTCTCCCATTGGTTTTTGTATTGTTGCTGTAACTGCTCCTGCAAATCGACCAGATAATTTGTAGTCACTACACTTAACCGAGTCAACAGATAAATTGCATTTGCCCTATCCCTCGCACCAGCACGAGATGAAACTGAACGCCCCACATAGGCTGTTAAATAATCTTTACCCCTCCTAAGCATATCTGCTGGAACGGGATAACCCAGCTCTTTAGATTCAATCAAAAAGTGCATGGCATAGATGGTTGGGTATGCTGCTGTATGTCCACCTCCAGGCCAGAACGAAAAGCCGCCATCGCCTAATTGACGCTCTCTCAACTTATCAATAACATGAGCAAAATGTAATTTCACCTCTTTAACATGCGGCATATAAGCTGGATGCATCATTAAACCCACGAGTGGAAAGACTTTGCTGACAACCTGTTCCGTACAGCCATGAGGGAAAGTTTCAAGATAAGAAGTCAGTCCATCGACCAGCACCAAAGGACTCGCCGATGCTGAAATAGATTGTTTTGCTAGTTCAGCATAAAGCTTTCGCGATAAGTGTAAATCAAGCTCGCCATTATCCTTAAAGCCACTTTCAAAGCTGGTGTAATAGGGCATAGCAGGTCGCACACTGAGACTTGCAGTTCTACTTGCCTGTTCATTTTTATGTTTTACTGTCAAAGTAAGTTGTGCAGCACCGAGCTTATCTTTTGCTTTAACTTTAAAGCTAAATTTGCCTTCACTGCCTTCATCTATATTAAGCTTGCTTGTTGCTTTCCCAAGCAACTCCAAATGCTCCGAGGCATGTACTTTTACATCAACATCTGCATTTTTCCCAGAACCTTCAATGATATTAGCGATGCCAACAGTAACCATAAACTCATCACCAGGTGCGACCTGTGTTAATACATTAGGTGAGATGACAAAAGGGCCTCGGACAATTGATTTTTCACTAGCCACGCCCATTGCTGTATCTCCAATAGCAACTGCCATTACTTTTAGAGAGCCTGCAAAGGTATCGGGTACATTAAAAATAACTTTTTGAGTTTGTGAATCGGCATCAATAATGCCCGACCAATAAACAGCAGGTTTATCGACCTTTCTGGCAAATGGATTAAGGTTTTTTGCCAATGCCTTTCTTTCCTCACTCGAGCCACCCCCACTGGCGGATAATTCCTTAATCAAATCAAACTCAGGAAGAATCAGATCAAGAATTTGCAATGTCCGCACACCTAGTGAGCGTTTTTTCAAAAAATGCTCTAAAGGCTGAGGTGTTTTATATTTTGCGACTTGAAGAATGCCTTCATCAATCGCAAAAATGATCATTTTAGACTTTTTAGAGGCTTGATAAGCAATCTCCATAGGCTTACCAGGGCGCACTATGTCTTTTACATCTAATTTAACATCAATAATTCGATTACTTTTATCAATTGAAAACGGTTGAACCGCATAGCTTAATGGGCTACTGAATATTTCTTTTGACCCGACATCACGCACAAAGGAAACATTAACATAGGCTGTACCTTCTAGCTTTTTCGGTACACGAATAGTCTGCATTGTGCTCTTACTATTAGATTGAAACCATTTAAAATGATGTACCTTGTCTGTCTCAATAGTGATTAAGCCTGCACCTTTATAGGGAGCCTTAATATTCATTTCGATTATTTCATCTGGCAGGTAATCAGCTTTATTTAATTTCAGTTGTAACTCAGCGTTTTTATCTAACTTACCCATTAAATTGCCGTAACCAACCACTGAATATTCAACTCTGGCTAACTTCCTTTGTTTTTCATCAACAATTTCAATGGCAAAATCACCTGCCTGTTTCGTATCAATTACATAGCTATAATTTTTCCCTACTATTTCTAATGACTTAGACTCAACTTCCTGCTGTTTTTTGACCGTTTGATATTTATAAGTGCCATTTCTTTGTTTGATTAAGGTAGAAATATGCTGTATTTCTACCCTTTTAAATGTCAGATTTTTCTTTTCAATTTTATTTAAGCCAGAATCTACTGCGATAAACTCAATTGACCTTTTACTATTGGCATTGATGTAATTAAGTTTTCCATCCGCCTTATAAGCAATCAAATAATCTAACGGTGAAATTAGTACCGAATTAGATGCCGTGACACTGCGTCCACCTGCCTGATCAAAGCCTTGGGCAATAAATTGAAGATTATAGGTGCCAGCTCTAAACTTTTGAAGATCAATATCAAAATTAACCAAGCCATCTGAGTCTGTTTGTTGCAAGGCTAAAACCTCATTCAAGCTTAATGGAGTTTTATCTTTATCAAAGAATGGATCAGTAAAAATATAATCTTCATATTCCTTAAAATTAAAATTAGCAGGGGTAATAATTAACCGCCCCTTCATTTTCCTGTCTTGAGCAGGAATACCAAACAAGTTTTTCAATTCTACTTTGGCAGTAATCTTATCTTTGGTATTCCAGCCTTTGTCAGCCACATCGACCAGCCTACTCGTAATCTTCATGGTATCAGGCTGAAATTCTTCAACTTTGAAACTTGTTGATCCGATCTCTCTACCTCTTCGATTATGATCGCGAATAAGATGTATTGATACTTTATATCGCCCGGTATTAGAAGTTGCGTCAAGTGGATACTGAAAATCAAACAAGCTTTTTTCTGGCAGTCTTATCCTTTTCACCTTGACTGCATTATTTTTTGGGCCTCGCACCACAACCTCTAATGGAATACCTGCTGCATCTGTTAAATCTCCATTTTTAACCACAGCTGCAATATTTACCTTTTCACCTGGTCTATAGATACCTCTGTCTGAAAAAACAAACGCATTCAATACATCTTTTCGATAATAACTGGATGAAACTCCACCAATATCAAATTTTGAAAGATTAATCTGACGAGAATGTCGATTAAAAGGGATAAATGAAATATCAGACTTTGCTTTTACAATGTAAACAGTCGCTTGTTTTTCATTTTTAAAGTCTCTTGTTGATGGAAAAGTAACATGTCCATCTGCCGAAGTAACTCTTGTGTAAAGTGCAATACCATTTTTTCCTAATAGCTCAACTTTTGCACCTGAAACTGGTCGTCCCGTCTGAATAGACTGCACAAATACATCATGTGTCGCATCTAAATTATCTTTAACGATAACCCCAAGGTCTGTTACTAATATAAGCCGTGTATCTTTGACATTGTATATTTCATGATGCTTTTTATTTAAGCCTTTAACATCAACAAAAAACAAACCAAAGCGATTATCTTGTTGTGACAAATGTTTTGATAGATCCAGTGATGAATAAACTGCTTGTTTGGGATGCTCCAGTTTAATATCAACAATCTCCTCAACAAATTCTGAAATATTATTTGAATTAAATGTCCAGTTATTAAATATTGGACTTTTAATATCACCACTTGTTTGAGAAATTAAATGATATAGCTGACCTTCTAACAGCCTGCCAACCGTATATTTTAAAGCAGGCACGCCTCTGGATAAAATGCTGAGTTTATGCTCGCCTGAATAGGTTAATATTGAACCCTCTCCTGATATATCAACCTCTTTAGGATACTCAGGCACCCTCTCTACCGTGTCATAAAATGAAGCGTGTACAAATTTATTCACCGAGGTTAATTTTGGCTCAATCTTCATGTAAACCTGTCTACCCTCAGGTACATCAAGGACAAAGCTATATATTTTTGAGCTGTCTCTTTCATTAGCTATTAGTTTAATATCAACTTGCTTGCTGTTTCTCAAGACACTATTAGAAACTTCTCTGGGCGACTTCCAAACAGTATATTTACGCTTATATTTAGGCAATAGATAAACCGAGATTTTATTGAGTAATTCTTTTTCCTCAATATCATCTGTAAACTCAAGTATAAGAACCTGCTCAGGCTCGTTCTGTTTATTTCTTACAATCTGTATATTTGCATTTTTTATTTTTAAAAAACTATAAATATCGGGAACCAATACTTTTTTATCTGATTTTTTATCCGTACCTGAACCACCCAAAATAGTTTTTACACCATCAGCAATATTAATTTTCATGTAATTGGGTTTATCAGGCAGCGAAACAGGCTCTGACTGTATATACACCTCACGTTGATTGTTGCTATACCTTACATTAAATTTATAAGGCTTGGCATCTTGATTGATGCTTGATCCAGAGGGTCGCATAGCCATTGATAAGTTTTGTTCAAGAGACGCTTTATCAACGGGATGGGTAAAACCGAGTGTAGCTATAACTCTTCTTACTGTTATATCTTGAGGGTCTTGATAGAACTCAATACTACTAAAATTAACAGCAAATTCAGGGGTTGAAAACTGATAAGAATCAGCAGACAACTTTGCTTCGGCAATAAAAATACTTTTATCAAATGTGACTGTATAACGTACACCAGCAGGCCAATCACTCTCAGGTTCAAATTGCATAATCCTGTCAGTCGTCCATACCCACTTGCCCTTCTTAGCTGGTGACAAGTTAATTCCCGTTGTAATTTCCTCACCTACCAAATCAATTCTAGCGACTGATGGCAGTCCACTGGGACGAGCCTGGTCATCATTTAATTTTGAAAAATCATATTTGAATTCTACCGATACATTGCCAGGGCTTGCCCCCTCAATATTCGGCGTTAATCCAGGACTTTGTATGTAGGCTTTAACTGTGATGGGCTTAGGCAATGTCAGATAATACTGATAACCAGCAGCCATTAAAATAATAACAACACAGACACTCCAGAATACTAATGGACGCATCTTTCTCATATCATTGATAGCACTCATCCACTGTGGTGGAGTCCAGTCAAATTGACCAAAAATAACAGCAAGCATTTTAATGGGTAGAAGAAAAATTGTTTTCACAACTGTATCCTTATATTCTGATAATTATACTCTTTGATTTAAATAAACCTTATCACACAAAGCCATCATATTAATGAGAAGACATTAACCCATCTAAAAAAATACTGCGCATATACTCTTTACGTTTAAAAACACACCATTTCAGTATCTGGATTATTGTGATGAGCCAGGCGTAAAGTAGCAGGAATAGCAATCTATTTCAATACCTTACAACAACGCCCATCGCGATAAGGTACGTGCTGAAGTGGGGTATTCTTGAGCGTGAAGAGTATATAATATTTCTCCTTTTAAATAACACTGTCATCATCCTGTAATAAAGATGTAATACACTCGCAATCTTTGTCATAATTGACATTATTCACAATATGCTCGGAAAAGTATAATGACCAAATCAAACATACAAAGCACCCCCCTTATAAATCAAGATTTTTTTAAAGCCTTATCCGCTTTTACTTTTATCTTAATTGTTATTTATTTTGTATCTGCCTTTATTCTGCCAGATGGTAGCAGTAATGTTTTAGTTGTTGCGGCTGCTTTTGGTGCTTATATGGCACTTAATATTGGTGCTAATGATGTTGCCAATAATGTTGGCCCAGCGGTAGGCTCTAAAGCCATATCATTAGCTGGCGCGATTATTATTGCCGCCATTTTTGAGTCTGCTGGTGCAATCATTGCGGGTGGTGATGTGGTTAGTACCATTAAAAAAGGTATTATTGATCCTTCTTTAATTTCTGATCCTGATACCTTTATCTGGCTAATGATGGCTGCATTATTAGCCGCTGCAATCTGGCTTAATATTGCAACAGCATTTAATGCACCTGTTTCTACTACACATTCAATTGTGGGTGGTGTTCTGGGTGCAGGTATTGCTGCGGGTGGTTTTGGTATTGCCAACTGGGATGCCTTTGGAAAAATCGCTGCCAGCTGGATTATTTCTCCCTTATTTGGTGGGATTATCGCCGCCTCATTTCTTTATTTAATTAAACGAACCATTACCTATAGGGACGATAAAATAACTGCGGCTAAACAAATTGTGCCTCTGCTTATTTCTCTGATGGCCTGGGTTTTTTCAACCTATTTGATTTTGAAAGGTCTTAAAAAACTATGGAAACTTGATGTTTTTATGGCTGGCGGTATTGGTCTTGCCATTGCCATTGTGGTATTTATAATCATATCGCCTCTTATCAGGAAATCGGCGAGTCAACTTAAAAACTCAAAGACCAGTGTTAATACTCTTTTCACTCTACCCTTGATTTTCTCAGCAGCCTTACTTAGTTTTGCCCATGGTGCTAATGATGTGGCTAATGCCATTGGACCTCTTGCAGCCATTAACGACGCTATTTTTAATGCTGGTATTACCACAAAAGCAGTTATACCTCTATGGGTAATGCTTGTTGGTGCAGGTGGTATAGCAGTTGGTTTAGCCTTATATGGACCAAAACTCATTAAAACAGTAGGTAGTGAAATTACTGAACTCGATAAAATGCGTGCTTTCTGTATTGCCATGGCAGCAGCGATTACGGTTATTATCGCCAGCCAATTAGGTTTACCTGTTAGCTCGACCCATATTGCTGTCGGTGCTATTTTTGGTGTTGGTTTTTTACGTGAATACTTAAAGCACAGCAATGCCAAAAGAATTGAAGAAATCAGAGAACACCACCTAAATGATAATCCTGAAAAAGTTGAAATACTTCTACAAGAATTTGAAAATGCTTCACTTGAATCAAAAGCAAAAATTCTATCTGACCTAAAAGCTAAAAAAGCAATTACACGATTATCAGGTAAAGAGCGCAAGAGCTTAAAGAAAGTTTACAAACAAGAACTTGTTAAACGTTCACATCTATATAAGATCGCAACTGCGTGGATTGTGACGGTTCCACTGTCTGGACTTTTAGCTGCCTTTTTATTCTTTACCATTCGTGGGTTTATGCTTCCTTAGAACAAAGGGCATCCCTATTAATTCATGACTGGAATCTATACACTCAAAATATTAGATAACTCAGTTGCCAAAACCAATGTCATCAAGTTAAGAAAACTGAAATAGGATGTGCTGATGTTAGGAAGCGCATCAATCGCGAAGATGCGCTTCGTTCCTCAGCACATCCTATGTTATCACCTTAACTTAACGACATGGGGGGCTCTAAACCATTAATTTCGACCCCATAGGTTTTGCGTCTTTACTTGAACCCGTTATTTGTTTACAAGCACCCACATATTTTCCTAAATAGCCAAAATTAAAAGGAACGGCGACAACTGGGAATCATTAGTAAAGTGTGACACAATTAACGGGCAATTCCTTTAATATTGTTGTGTAAAAATAGCGTGATTAAGGATCCTATGAAGCAAAATAATGATCAAAATAATTTTAAGCTTGCTGTGGAAAGTTTATATCAAAGTTGTGATCTTGCTCAATTGTCATTCAAAACTACAGCCGACCTAGAAGATGATTGCGAGCATCTGGGGCAGGAGCGTGCCATGGATGCGCTTAAGTTCGGCATAGGCATAAAACATGATGGTTACAACCTTTTTGTGCTGGGCTCAACCGGCTTAGGAAAAAATACAACGGTAAAAAAATTACTTGCTAAGGAATCCATCACTGCAGAAGCACCATCTGACTGGTGTTACATTAATAACTTCTCTCAACACCATAAACCTTTAATGCTCAAGCTTCCTGCTGGTTATGGTCGTCAATTACAAAATGATATGCAGCAACTGCTGGAAGACATACTGGTTGCCATACCCGCTGCATTCGAGAGTGATGAGTATAGAACGCGAGCACAGGCGATACGGGATGAATATAAACAGAAGGAGATGATGGCATTTAAAGATCTGGCTGACAGTGCTGATAAAAAAAAGATCACTATGTTGCACACTCCTGGCGGCTATACACTAGGGCCAATGAAGGATGGAAAGGTTCTTTCTCCAGAAGAATTTGACACGCTGGATGAGAAAGAACAGGAAGAAATAAAACAGGTTATTAATGAAATTGAACAAGAACTCATAGAGACTCTTCACAAAATACCTGTTTGGTACAAGGAAAACAGGAAAAAAATTAAACAGCTAAACCGGGAAATATCGGAAATGGCGGTCAATCAGTCTATTTCTGAATTAACTTTAAAATACATTAAGCTGACGGATGTTTTAAATTATATTGATGCTGTTAAAAAGGATATTATTGAAAATGTAAACGATTTCCGAAAATACGAAGCAGAAAAAGAATCGGGTGATGATAATCGCCAGCAAATTCTTCCAGCGTTTTCGAGATACAAGGTTAATGTACTGGTGGATAACAGCCAGACCTCAGGCGCACCGGTTATTTATGAAGATAATCCAAGTTATCGCAACCTGATTGGCAGGGTTGAGCATATTGCTCAGTACGGAACACTGTCTACCGATTTTACCCTGATTAAATCTGGTGCCCTGCATCGAGCCAACGGTGGTTATCTGGTGCTTGATGCACGCAAAGTCCTGATGTCACCCTTTTCATGGGAAGGATTAAAGCGTGCAATTCATGCCCATGAAGTGCGCATCGAATCTCTGGAGCAGATGTTTAGCCTTGCCAGCACAACGTCATTGCAGCCGGAACCTGTTCCTATCGATGTGAAAGTTGTGCTTACAGGCAGTCGATTACTTTATTACCTGCTCAAACAATATGACCCTGAGTTCGGTTTATTGTTTAAGGTGGCAGCAGACTTTGCTGAAGACATAGATCGTAGCGATGAGAACAGTGAGCTTTATGCG
>JAGLUC010000397.1 GCA_023134955.1 Methylococcales bacterium
CGGCGTGCGACCTGACCCCTGTTCTCTGGGGAGGGCTGGAGAGAAACCAGCCCTTACCCGATTATATTTTTATTCTCTATCTGACCAATAATCTGGTACGCGGTGTAAATGAGAAGTAGCCACAATTAAGATTTCTCTTTTGCGCTCTGTATACTGATAGATAATGCCATAAGGAAATTTTTGAACTAAACACCTACGAGAATAATTACCAATCTCTTCGTATGAATAAGGGAATTGCTGGATTCTTGCAATAGAAAGCTCAACTTCCGTTAAAAATCGAAAACCTAAGCTGTTCTGTACTGATTCATAATATTCAAAAGCATCATCTAGCTCTGCTTCGGCTATTTTAAGAAAAGTTACTTTCACATTTTATGATACTTAGCAAAGACCTTTTCGCTAGATATAGCTTCAATTTCACCTTTATTGTATGCCTCAACACGAGAATCTGCCTCATTTGCCCAAATAGCATCAATTTTTGAGTCTGGGCTATCAAGACTGAAAAGAAGTTTCTCTGCAACAACTGCACGCTCAGTTGAGCTTAGCTCAAGAGCTTGATCTAAAATAGTATTTGCTGTATTTATCATAATATTTAATCCTCTATTTGAGATTTTAGCATATTTCAAATTTTCTTGAGCATAACCGCTTTTTTATAAAATCAATTTTCAGCTGAATACATATTGTTTATACAGTGAAACATAACGCTGCAATAAACGGAAATTTTAGCCAACTTAAAAATTCCGTTTAATTGCCTTGTTAGGCGACGTTTATTTGCTAAGCATAAATATCAATAAAATTTTATTGTTTAAGTGCTAGATTAGGTTTATTAATCTTCTGGAGCTTCAAGTAATCGCAGATCTTCCTTTAATTCGATTGCTTTTTCTTTTGCAAGGACCTCTAGTTTTTCATGCACTTTACCAATAACATTCTCCACACTAATTCCAAGTTCATCCAAAGTATTTAGAAACGCTTTACCGCACTTAGTTCCTGTTAGCACTTCCTTCCCTAGGTGCTTGAAATATGTTTGAACAAATTGTGCTGTAGATACCTTACTCTGGTATGAGGATTTTTCTGCTACTAATAATGTATCAAGAAGACCCTGTAAGTCGTTACGTATTTTAATACTATCAATCCTGCCACTAGCTATTAATCCTCTTAACCTTGAAATTGCCTCTGTATAGAGTTCATCAACCTTAAACTCTTCCACTGCTTCGTTAACAATAGAATCAAAATTAATAATTGGGTTTAAAAGGATACTTTCAATTTGGAGCTCTTCTATATCCTTATGAAAGCGTAAAAGTTGTTGAAAAACTGCTCTACGTATATTTTCGTTGTTTGCATCATTTTCTCCCCAAGTTTTAAGTAGCTGCTTAAGACCTGAAATCCATATAGGTCGAGTGGTGGCAGGGTATACAATTTCAAGCTTCATTAAGGCTTCATAAAATAGCGGAAGATATGTGTCAATTTGCTTCACATTCGACATCGCATAAGCTTGCACCAAGGCCGAACTCATTTCTTTGGTAGCTCTTATAGCCTCTCTTATTAATTCCTCTATATGATTTCTTACATCAACCATCGATTTTTCTCATACCTTAAGTCGCCTAACGCCAAATTCAGTGGCCGTTGGCAGATATACGATGAACACTGCAAACAACACTGAACTTTGATATAAAATGACCTCTGAAAACGAACTGTGCTGCCAGCGGTCGACTGGAATTTTTTGTTATATTTTGTTTTTCATTTCTTCAATAAACTGTTCCCATAATAGGACGCTTTCTTCTGCTAACTCTAGGGCATCATAGATATTTTCACCTGACAAGATACTATACTTCGACTTCATATGTTCACCACCTCCATTCCCTGTTAACCAAGTAGTGGTTTCATGCGTTTTACCTACAATATGAGGTTGTTTTTTCGTTCTAAGACTTCTTGTAAGTTTGCAGTGCTTTGATCCATTGGCTAAGTCAGCACATATTTTTAAAGCTGTGTGACTATTAATAAAGAAATCTACTTGTTTTGCTGAAACTCCAACTTTATTTAAGTGAATAATCCAATCTCGAATATGATAACAGTGAATGAAAAATGATATTACATCATCATCGTAAGATTCTTTATCATGTCCAGATGAAGAGAATATACCCGAGTAAATATCTTTTACCCGTTGTAGATACCTCTTTGTTCTATCAAATTGCTCCAACTAAATAAGCCCTTTTAAAACATAACATTTAGTATAGGGCAATATAGCCCTTTAAAGTTTTAATATCGACTAAACAAGTCAAAAGAACAGGTTTTTAAAAAATAAGTGTTTTTTACCTGTTATCTGTATTATTAAGTAAATTCGACTATTTTCTTAAAATAATAATGAATACTTTAACAAAAAAC
>JAGLUC010000398.1 GCA_023134955.1 Methylococcales bacterium
CCCAATGTCATTAAGTTAAGCCCCAAGTTATTGAATATGTTATAATAATTTTTCTTAAAAAGACAGTTACCCAGAGGTTTAAAATGAATAAAAACCTCCATATTAGAGAATGCTTATAACCTAATTAACAAGGCTATTAACTGTGATATTTTTAAAGCAAAACATCGATTAACAATAAATAGTTTTAATAGAAGTCGAAAACTTCCATTCCCTATACTGCTCACTTACTTTTTAAATTTAACAAAAGGGTCTTATCAACAGGAACTTGATAACTTTTTTGCCGTAACAAACGCCAATAGCCGCCCCTCTCAGGTTGTTACAAAGTCAGCCCTAAGCCAGGCAAGAAAACACTTGTCTCACACAGCTTTTATTGATTTAAACCGGCAGGTTATCAATGACTATTATGCAAATCACCCAGATCAGAAACGATGGAAAGGTTTTCGCCTTTGCGCTATTGATGGCTCTCAGTTTAGACTGCCCTATGAAGCTGATATTATTGAAACATTTGGAGTCAATCAGGGCAAAGAAAGCCAAAAGGATTGCCCACTTGCCTTAGCGTCTGTTTATTATGATGTGTTGAATCATATCAGTATAGATGCCAGCATTAATCACACAAAAGCATCAGAACGAGCATGCGCTGCTGCTCATTTACAGCACGCTTTATCTACCGACTTATCCTTGCTTGATAGAGGCTATAATGCATTCTGGCTGTATGCTCTGTACAATCAGGAAAAACGATTTTTTTGTATGCGCGCCAAAATTAATCAAGGACTGGTTTTTAAACAATTTGTCGAGAGTGGTAAAGCACAGGCCATTATTACTCTTGAAGCGAATAAAAGTTCAAAAGAGGCTTGCCAAAGTAGAGGTTTACCCACGACAGCTCTGACTCTGCGATTAGTCCGCGTTGACCTGGACAATAATGAAGTGGAAGTATTAATCACTAATTTAATTGATGAACAGATTTTTCCAGCCAAGGAATTCAAAGCGTTATACCACCTAAGATGGGGAATTGAAGAAAACTATAAGCGTTTAAAGCAATGGGTTGAAATAGAAAATTTTTCAGGTAAGTCAGCCTTATCCGTTAAGCAAGACTTTTATGCCAAGGTGCTAACAACAAACCTGGTTTCTATGGCGGCTACTGCGGCTCAAGTACACGTTGATAAAACAACACGGAACAGAAGACATAGTTATCAAGTTAATTTCGCCCAAGCTGTTTCTAAAATGAAAAACACTCTGGTGGAACTTCTCATGCTTTCAGGGCATTTTTTACGCAAGAGACTGAATGCACTAACAGATTACATGGCTTGTACTATTGAGCCGATACGAAAAGGGAGAAGTTACCCTAGGAAAAAATCAAAAAAGAAGAATAATTTACATTTTTCCAGCTACAAAAGATCAAGATAAATCAGTGGGTTATGGCTTAACTTAATGACATTGGG
>JAGLUC010000399.1 GCA_023134955.1 Methylococcales bacterium
AAATCAATGATCTGCATCTTTCAAGCTCAGGACAGGACGAGTAGATACAAAAAATGTAACCATCAATTAAGAATATCTTGAAGAGACAATCTTATTTCTTGCTGAACTTTATCCAATGTCTGATCGGCATTAATAATCTTTATTATTTCTGGTAATTGCTGAGCTCGCTCTAAATAGGTCTGTCTTACTTTTGTAAAAAAGCTTAATTTTTCCTGCTCAAAGCGATCCAAGGTGCCTCGTTTATCTACTCGCCCCATACCTACAGTAACGGGTGCATCCAATAACAAAGTCAAATCAGGTCTTAATGTCTCCTGAACTTTATCTTCAAGCCATTCAATCATACTTGTATCCATTGATCGTCCCCCTCCTTGATAGGCATAAGTTGCATCTGTAAAGCGGTCACACAATACCCAGCGTCCTTCTGCCAAAGCAGGTTCAATCACTTGATTGATATGCTGAGCTCTAGCTGCAAACATTAATAACAACTCTGCTTTTTCAGAAATAGCTTCATCAGCATTTTCCAATAATAACTGCCGTATTTTTTCAGCAAAGGGCGTTCCACCAGGTTCTCTTGTGGTAACAACCTTTTTCCCGGCATTTTCTAAAAGTTGTTTGATATAGCTTAGGTTTGTTGACTTACCAACCCCTTCACCACCTTCTAGCGTTATAAACTTGCCTTTATTCATCGTCGCTTTTGATATTTATTAACGGCATTATTATGTTCTTTAAGTGTTGCAGAAAAATAATGCGTGCCTTTTTGACCTTTGGCAACAAAATATAAGCTACTTCCTTTGGCTGGATGCAATGCGGCATGGATAGCAGCTCTGCCAGGCATTGCAATAGGTGTTGGGGGCAAACCCTTTATCACATAAGTATTATAATCAGTTGCCTGCCTCAAATCTTTATGTCTAATATTTCCCTTATAGCGATCACCCATGCCATAAATAACGGTAGGGTCTGTTTGTAACAGCATACCCATCTTTAGTCTTCGGGTAAAAACACCTGCAATTTGAGGTCGCTCAAAAGCCGCCCCCGTTTCCTTTTCTACGATAGAAGCAAGAATTAATGCTTGATAAGCATTTTTAAGTGGTAAATTACTTTCTTTACCCTCCCACTCTTGCAGTAAGACTAACTGCATTTTATCGTAAGCAGTTTTTAGTAAAGAGAAGTCCGTGGTATTTTTATCAAAAAAGTAAGTATCTGGAAAAAACAAGCCTTCAGGATGTTTATACTTAGACCCAAGTTTTAGCATAATCTGTTGACCAGTTACTGTTCCGAGTGTTTTCTTTAACTGTGGGTTATTCCGAACTTGCTGAATAATTTGCTTAAAGCTCCATCCTTCTGGAAAAGTAATGGAATATTGTCTCGATTTACCTTCTACAAATAACCTTAAAATTTCCGGTGTAGTTACCCCAACTTTCAACTCATACTCACCTGCTTTAAGCTTATTGGTTACTTTGTTTTTATAAGCAATCAATTTAAACCAATGTGGATCAATGGTAATTTTCTGCTTTAGTAATTTCTGTGCAATTCGATTAAAACTATCACCTTTATCAATCACAATGACTTTAGACTGATCAAAAACAACCGGTGTTTTTAAAACCTGATTATATTCAATATATATCCAGAAAAAAACCACGCCTATAACTAAAAGAAATATACCACTAACTTTAGTAACC
>JAGLUC010000004.1 GCA_023134955.1 Methylococcales bacterium
GGGGGATGGGTAGTAGTCAACTACCTTCTGGTGGTGACTATCCAGTGCTGAAAATCAGGGTGAATAAAAAAGTTTCCAGTGATGATCGTCTGCCGAAACAGTTAAGTAAAGTATCTCCTTTACGTTTGGCTGATGCTGATAATCAACATTCTCCACGTAGAATTACCTTATCTATGCGTCATATGTCAGCCCTGCTTAATGGTCGCTCGTATGCTATGAATGATGTAAGAAAAGATGAGATTATTCCTGTCAATACCTTGCAGTTAATGGCATTTGATAATGGTTATCACAGGATGGGAGGTATGATGATGCCGCATCCAATGCACTTACATGGTGAGCAATTCCAGATTATTAAACGTGAAGTTAATTCACGCTCTCAATCAACTTATCAGACTGTTAACAAGGGATTAATTGATGGAGGCTGGAGAGATACGATTCTAGTTATGCCAGGTGAAAAAGTGACATTGTTAAAACCCTTTAATGATTTTACTGGCTTATTTATGTATCACTGTCATAATTTAGAGCATGAAGATATGGGCATGATGCGAAATTTTTTAGTTAAATAGCCATTAGGAATTAATAATAATGATCGTAACCAAACAGATTAAAATTAACGGTATGCAATGTGGCAGTTGTGAAGCGGTTATTGAAGAAACTGTTTCACAGCTTAAGGGTGTTACTGATGTTAAAGCAGATTATCCAAAGGCTGAGTGTCAGGTAAGTTTTGATCAAGCTAAAATCAGCCTTGAGGAAATTCATAATGCTATTAAGGCAAAAGACTACCAGATTAATTTAGAGCCAGCGACTAAAAGTAAAGTTTTTATTAAAATAAGTTTGTCTTTATTGGCTTTAGTAGCCATTGTTGTACTAATGGTTTTCTCGCGCAAGCTATGGCACACGTTTACTGTACCAGAGATTAATTCACAATTAAGCTATGGTATGATTTTTATCGTTGGTCTGATAACAGGGCTGCATTGCATCGGTATGTGTGGTAGCTTTGTTATTGGTTATACCGTTAAGGATGCAGAGCAAGACAATTCACCCTACTTATCTCATGCTTTATACGGGATGGGAAAGATTATCTCTTACGCCATGTTTGGTGCAGCTTTTGGTTTAATCGGGTCGGTTTTTAAAATAACACCTTTTATCAGTGGTGTGAGTATTTTATTGGCTGGGATTTTCTTGATTATTTTTGGGCTTAATACCCTGAATTTATTTTCTACTCTAAAACGAGTACGTATTAAGCAACCAAAAGCCATGGCGAGTTATATCATTGCAAAAAGACGTAATACTCGTAGCCCATTTTTAATTGGATTTTTTTCGGGATTTTTATTGGGATGCGGTCCTTTGCAAGCCATGTACATTATGGCAGCAGGTAACGGCAACCCATTACAAGGAGCAATATTTTTAGCTCTATTTGCTGCAGGCACATTACCTGCTTTATTGGGTTTTGGTATGGCTACGCACCTATTGTCAGGAAAAATGACACATCGATTTACCCAGGCATCAGGTATTATTTTAATTGTAATGGGTAGTATGATGCTAAATAAAGGTTTAATGACAACTAAATCTGGCTATGATTTTCAATCTTTAGCTCAAAAAATAACTCAGATTCAGTCTGCTCCGTAACTCAATATTCCTCATTAAATTTGGTTTTCTTTACAATATTTGCTTTAAAGCATAGAGTATCAAGTTAAATTATTTGATTTGGATAAGACCATGCTTAAACATGAGGAGCAGTGGGAAACTTTTTTTCCTGAATTTATGCAGTGTGGTGAATCAGCAATTCAGAGCTTAATGGAAAGTGCAGCATTAGTTAATATTCCAGCGAGTCAACAGGTTTTTACATTAGGAAGTTATTGTGAAAACTATTTATTATTACTCAAAGGGTCGGTAAAAATACAGTTGCTATCAGAAAATGGCAGGGAGATATTGTTGTATCAGGTAAAGCCTGGTCATTCATGTGTTCTTACAACATCATGTCTACTCAGTGGTGACCAATACCCTGCTGAAGCAATTGCGGAAGATGAGGTATCAGCATTCGTTATACCTTCACATGCTTTTTATCGGTGTATGGAAAAATCTGCTTTTTTTAGAGAATTTGTTTTTAAAAACTTTGCACAGCGTCTGTCAAATGTGATTGGGCGCTTGGGTGAAGTGGTGTTTACTGGTATAGACCGTCGATTAGCTAAAGAGTTATTAAGTGCGGATACTGAAGTAATCAGTGTTACCCACCAAGAGCTGGCGACCAAACTAGGTTCTGCACGCGAAGTTGTTTCAAGGAATTTAAAGCAATTTGAAGCTAAAGCCTGGGTTAGTTTAAATAGAGGTGTAATTACTATTATTAATAGAGATGCCCTAAATAAACTAACCAAAGGTGAGATCATTTAGTTTTTGAGTCTTCTTTTTGTTCATTACCTATAAATCTAAGAATAGTAAAACCTATTATACCTCCAACAAAACATGCCATTAAAAGGGGGAGGGCAAATGGAATTTCGTGATGATCTCTCATATCCATTTGTAACACACTGGAAAAAATACTTAATACAAAATCTATCATTTTTATATCCTCGGATGTTGTGAATTGAAATAACTTTATTTTTCTACAAACAAATAAAGTGACTGCGAATCTATATTAGAGAATAATAAATTAGAAGACAGTGATAAAGTCACATAAGACCAAGTATTTTTGTTGGTTATTTAAATGGAATGATGTAACAGCAATTATCGAGAGGGTATTTGTCTGTCATATAGATAAAAAGCAAACTGTGCGAAGTGGCTATGTCTGGTATGATTCAAAGGTTTTATTCAATGGTATTTCATTATGGTTAGCGATAGTTTTTCTACTTTACCCATTTCTAGTGCATTAATTGCTAATCTGGATTCGCTGGGTTATAAAAAAATGACTGCTATTCAAGCGCAAGGCTTGCCTCATGTGCTGGATGGTAAAGATCTTATCGCTAAGGCAAAAACAGGGAGTGGTAAAACAACGACTTTTGGCTTAGGGATATTAAGTAAAATTAATCCTCGATTTTTTGGCGTACAAGCCATGGTTTTATGCCCAACAAGAGAACTGGCTGAGCAAGTAGGAAAAGAGCTACGTAAATTAGCCAGAGCAATTCCTAATATTAAAGTGGTCATGTTAACGGGTGGAAAACCTTTTTGGCCACAAAAGAGTTCTTTAGAATATGGTGCGCATATTGTGGTAGGTACACCTGGACGTATTCAAGATCATTTAGGTAAACAGACCTTAGAGCTCGAAGGGTTGGAAATATTGGTACTGGATGAAGCCGATAGAATGCTGGATATGGGCTTTGCAGAAGAAATAAACAGTATTATTGCCAAGACACCAACAAACCGACAAACCTTATTATTTTCTGCAACATACCCTGATACCATTGAGAAAATGAGTCGTCGTATTCAGAAAGATCCTGTCACAGTGACTGTTGAATCAGAACATAAGGCAGAAGTCATCGCACAAGTGTTTTATCAAACCAAAAAACACAATCGCAATGATGCTTTATTGGCATTGTTTGAGCATTATCAGCCAAAAACAACCTTGGTATTCTGTCATACCAAAATACAATGTGATGAAGTGGCTCAATTTTTACGTGATAAGAAAATTCAGGCATTGGCGATTCATGGTGATTTAGAACAGCGTGACCGAGATCAAATACTATTGAGATTTACTAACCATAGTTGTTCAGTCCTAGTGGCAACTGATGTGGCTGCGCGTGGATTGGATATAAAATCATTAGAAGCTGTGATTAATTTTGAATTACCGCATGATCCAGAGATTTATGTACACCGTATAGGTCGTACTGGTAGAGCAGGTGAAAAGGGTGTTGCGCTAAGTCTTTTTACCGAATCTGAACAATTACGAGTTGAAAGTGTCGAGGCATTTCAGAAAAAACCTTGTGCAATAGAAGATATAAAGACATTAAAACGAGATTCTGGTTTTACTATGCAAGCACCCATGGTCACCATTCAATTAGATGCAGGTCGAAAAGCTAAAATCCGCCCGGGTGATATTTTAGGCGCATTAACGGGAGATGCTGGTTTGTCTGGCTCACAGATTGGTAAAATTGATATTTTTGATATTGTCAGTTATTTTGCCATTGAACGTGATGCTTTGCGTCCAGTGTTGAATTATTTTGTGGAAGGTAAAGTAAAAGGGCGAAATGTGAGAGCGCGTAAAATTGGCTAGACTGGAAAAACTTATGTTATATGTTAGTTGAAAGCGGCTTTTAATCAACTGAAAAATCGTATCTACTCGTCCCGTCCTGAACTTGAAAGATGCAGATCATTGATTTATCAGGACGCGTGAATACGTCCATGTAAGCTCTGGTGCAACATCCTTGTTGCACAAGTCTGATAAATCAACAGCCTGCATCTTGCCTTTTAATGGGGGGAGTAGTTACGAAAAATAAATGATACTTTTCAGAGCAGTTGAATTTAAATGATTTAATACTAGTCTTAACTTATTCATAATCTAAAAATTCTCTAACTAAAAAAGGAACTTAAGCCATGATTAGCAAAAAATCACGATACCTTGCCATAGCTTTTTCTATCGTTATTCCAGTTGTTATTTTATTTACTGTTCGATTTGATATTGAAACCAGAATTTTTCCTTCAACAGTTCAGTTACCTGATGGAGGACAATATTACGGTGAACTGAAAGATAATTTATTTACTGGTGAAGGAAAAATAATATGGACAAATGGTGCCAGTTATCATGGTCAATTCAAGCAAGGATTGTTTCATGGCTATGGAAAACGTGTTAATGCTACTGGTAACATCTATGACGGGCAATTTGTTAACGGAGTGTTTACGGGGCAGGGGAAGGTCACAACTGTTGATGGATCAATATACAAAGGTCAGGTCGAAAATTACCAATTTAATGGATATGGTAGATGGGAATTCGGAGAAGGTTCTCATTATGTAGGTCAATTTAAAAATGGACGTTATCATGGCTATGGTTCACTTGTTATTACAGATGGCGATTCTTATAACGGCAACTTCAAAAATGGATATTATCAAGGTGAAGGTGAAATTTATTATGCCAAGGGTGATTCTTATAAAGGAACTTTTAAAAAGAATAAGTGGCAAGGCAAAGGAATCTATACCTCAGCGGATAAACGCATTTATGAAGGAGATTTTGTTGCAGACAAACTGATGGGACAGGGCATTTATACCGAGCCTGAAGGTAATCGTTATAAAGGCGGTTTTAAAGATTGGATGTATGATGGTAAAGGTCGTTATCATTCAGAAAAAGGCGATTTTTACGAGGGCGTTTTTATAGCAGGTTCACTTACAGGAGAAGGTGTTTTTAAAGGGAAGGACGGGCGTTCATATCAAGGTGAATTTAAAGACTGGTCGTTTCATGGGCAAGGTATTCTGCTCGAATCAAATGGAGACCGTTACCAAGGTCTGTTTAGTTACGGAAACTATAATGGAAAAGGCAGTTTAACTTATGCCGCGCCAAAAAATGGTAAAACCGGATTAACTGGAAAATGGCGCTACGGTAGATATATCGGTGATGGCACTCAACCAGACCTTAATGAGACAAATACAGAAAAAGCACTTTATGTACAGAATCAGTTGCTTGATGAAACATTCAATAAAATACTAACAACAGATCGAAACAAAATAAATCTGTATTTTGTTGGCATAGGAGGTGATGGAAAACAGGATGTTTTTTACAAAGAGGTAAGCTATATTCGTAATTTGTTTGATACATCTTTTGATACCAGAGGGCGGTCTGCCATTTTAGTCAATAATGCAGAAACGGTTAATACTGTTCCACTGGCTACAGTGACCAGTATCAAAAAAATATTAAATGACGTGGCAGCCAAAATGGATGCAAAAAAAGACATCCTATTTTTGTATTTAACCAGTCATGGTTCAAAAAAACACAAATTATCTATTGCTCAACGCGGCCTAGCTTTACCCGATTTATCAGCCAAGCAATTAGCTAAAATGCTTAAAGACTTACCTATACGATGGAAAATAGTGATGATTTCAGCCTGCTATTCGGGCGGTTTTATTCCTTTTCTAAAAGATGATTACAGCTTAATTATGACCGCTGCTGCACATAACCGGACATCTTTTGGATGCTCTGATAAGGCGGATATGACTTATTTTGGGCGAGCATACTTTAAAGAGGCATTAACTACTTCGGTTTCTTTTGAGACTGCTTTTGTGAAAGCGAAAGAGTTAGTCCATGAATGGGAAGAAAAAGAAATAGCGAAAGATAAAAAAAATAAACACTCAGATCCTCAAATATATAAGCCAAAACGTATGAGTAACTATTTAAAAAAATGGTTTAAGCAACAGCAGCAGAATGAAGTTGCTAAGCCTCAAGAGTCAAAAGTGGTTGGAAATTTAGGCCTGGATGTTAATCATAAACTGGTTATAATGTAATGCATGTTGGTTCTTCTACGGTCTTGTGAGTGCATTTTAACCTCCAATATAAAACATACTTTGGTTATCAGGAACCGATGTTTGCCTGATTTTGAGCTTAAAATATTCTGTAT
>JAGLUC010000040.1 GCA_023134955.1 Methylococcales bacterium
TGAGATCAACAGGAGTCGGTTTTGATAGAAAGATTTTTGTTGCGTACTTGATTATGACTGACCAAACTCACAAAATTGTCTGACTCATCATGAAAGCATTGAAAACGACTGAAACGGGCGTGGTCAGCTTGAATGTTAAAGACTTTTTGGCTGGGTAAATCTAATAAATTGGTAAATAAAGAGCGAATAACACCTGCATGAGTGACTACTAAAATATTTTTACCTGCATGATTATTAAGTAAACATTCCCAGGCAAGATTAACTCGGTTTAGAAAAGCCTTATAATTTTCGCCATTGTTGGGTGTGTTATTAACAGGGTCTTGATAAAACCCCATTAATTCATCAGCATTAATTTGTTCAGCCTTTTTTCCTTCCCAGTCACCAAAATCAATTTCTTGCCAGTCAGCTTCAATTAATAAAGGTGCGTCACTTTCTGCACTGAATTGTTGAGAAAAATCCAGGCAGCGATGTAAGGGGGAGCTGATAATTAAATCCCATTTTTGATCAGCAACTGCACTTTGCATTTGTTGCCAGCCTAAATGAGTTAAGGGATCATCTGTACTCCCTCGGTAGTATGAACCACCTTCAGTTTCTCCATGACGAAGAAAATCGACGGTTGTAATCATTAGCCGTTTAGCAGTGCTCTGGCAGATTTAATGGCCGCCCTTACTGTGTCTGGCGCAGTACCACCAATATGTTTTCTAGCAGAAACAGAGCCTTCTAAGCTCAGAATATCAAACACATCATCGCTGATTTCAGCACAGAACTGTTGTAATTCTTTTAATGAAATGTCAGATAAATCACGCTTAGAATCAAGCCCTAAACGTACAGCCAAACCCACTACTTCATGAGCATCACGAAATGGCATGCCTTTACCAACCAAATAATCCGCTAAATCAGTTGCTGTGGCAAAACCTTGTTTAGCCGCTGAATACATATTTTCTTTTTTAGCGGTTAAATGAGGCACCATATCGGCAAACGCACGTAAGGAGTTAATTAATGTATCCGCGGTATCAAATAAAGGTTCTTTGTCTTCTTGATTGTCTTTGTTATAAGCCAGTGGCTGGCCTTTCATTAACATTAATAAAGACACTAAATGTCCAGTAACGCGACCTGATTTACCACGAACCAGTTCAGGGACATCTGGATTTTTCTTTTGCGGCATGATGGATGAACCGGTGCAAAATGCATCAGGAATATCAATAAAATTAAATTGTGCGCTCGCCCATAACACCAGCTCCTCAGAAAAACGCGATAAATGCATCATGATTAAGCTGCCAGCGGCAGTAAATTCAATGGCAAAATCTCTGTCACTGACAGAATCTAAAGAGTTGTTTGATGGCCGTGAAAAACCTAATAATTCAGCTGTCATATGACGGTCAATAGGGTAGCTGGTACCTGCTAAAGCAGCTGCGCCCAGCGGCATAATATTGATACGTTTACAACAATCTTGCAGACGCTCTTTGTCACGACAAAGCATTTCATACCAAGCCATTAAATGGTGACCAAAAGTCACAGGCTGAGCAACTTGAAGGTGAGTAAAACCAGGCATAATGGTAT
>JAGLUC010000400.1 GCA_023134955.1 Methylococcales bacterium
AATGATTTGCACCACTACCCAAACCTGGAAAATTTTTAGGCCATGTGGTGACCATTTTCCATTTGATTTTTTTCTTTGCATGAGCAGTAGAGATACCAGCTGATGCAGCCACACCTGTGACGCCTGTCACAACACCAGCGGTAATAAATTTTCGTCTATCCATTTATAAAGTTCACTTACAGCTTTCTAGCATTTAAATAAGCACGCTCAGAAATATCATGCCACGCAACTACTTGTTCTCTAAACTTGGTAAAGCTCTGATACACTTTTTTCGACATAGGATCTTTTGCCGCTACATCGCCAACCACTTCATCAGATAATTTTTTCAATCTTTTTAATACATCATTAGGCAATGGCTTCAACTGAACTTTATGTTTATTCACTAAGGTATGTAATGCTTTATTATTTCTCGCGGTATATTCTGCCAACATATCTTGGTTTGCAATTCGACAAGCTTGCTTCACAATCACTTGCAAATCTTTAGGCAAATCTGACATTGCCTTTTCATTGATAAAACATTCCAATGTAGTGCCTGGCTCATGCCAACCCGGATAATAATAATATTTCGCTGCTTTATATAAACCAAAAGCTAAATCATTATATGGCCCAACCCACTCAGAAGCATCGATTGCTCCTGACTGTAATGAAGTAAAAATTTCTCCACCGGGTAAACTCACAGGTGTTCCACCAGCTTGTTTTAATACCTCACCCCCTAAACCAGGGATACGCATTTTCAAACCTTTTAAATCTGAAAGTGCATTGATTTCTCGATTAAACCAACCCGCCATTTGTACGCCCGTATTACCAGTAGCGGTAGGAATAAGACCAAAAGGCTTATATAACTCACGCCATAACTCCATGCCACCACCATAATAGAGCCAGGCATTCATTTCCTGCGCAGTTAAGCCAAAAGGTACAGCAGAAAAGAACTGTGTTGCCTCTGATTTACCTTTCCAATAATAAGCACCTGAATGACCCATCTCAGCAACACCTTTAGACACCGCGTCAAACACTTCAAAAGCGGGTACCAATTCTTTAGCTCCATAAACTTTTATTTTAATCCGCCCTCCACTCATGTCAGTAATCATCTTTGCTAACAAGTTGGCATTGGTTCCCAGCCCTGGAAAATTTTTCGGCCATGCAGTGACCATTTTCCATTTAAACTGAGGACTTGCATTGGCACTCTTTGAGTTTGTTAACGCTGCTCCTACAGCTAACGACCCTACCCCTGCTTTTTGTATAAAATCTCGTCTTTTCATCATTTTTCCAAAAATATTGAACCACTTTGACAAAATAATAACCCATTAAAAGGATAAGTCGTTAATTTAATATTAAAAAAATGAGACCTCTAGCCGATATATAAACAACACATCCATCGCAAATCTTTTAGTTATTTTTAAGAGCCTACAACCTCATATAAACTAGAGTGTTGACGCTTACATTAGCCAATTAGAGCATTGTCTGTCCGCATAAAATATAAAGACGCTTGACTGTAGAATTTGGTATAATTAAAGGATTTTCGGAATTTCAATACCAACTCAGGAGTTAACAACATGGCAATTAAAGTTGCAATTAATGGATATGGTCGTATCGGACGTAACGTTCTTCGCGCACTGTATGAATCAAATCGTACAGGTGAAATCCAGATCGTAGCAGTCAATGATTTGGGTAATGCGGAAACAAACGCTCATCTAACTCAGTACGATACCGCACATGGCAAATTTCCTGGTGAAGTTAGCGTTAAAGATGGCAACTTAGTTGTCAATGGCGACGTAATCAAAGTTTTCGCAGAAAGAGATCCATCAAAACTACCTTGGGGCGAGCTGGGTATTGATGTGGTTCATGAGTGTACTGGCTTCTTTGCCAGCAAAGAAAAAGCATCTGCTCATATTGCTGCTGGTGCCAAAAAAGTGATTATTTCTGCACCAGGTGGCGCAGATGTTGATGCAACTATCGTTTACGGCGTTAACCACAAAACCTTAAAAGCATCTGACACCGTTATTTCTAACGCATCATGCACCACTAACTGTTTAGCACCATTAATCCAGCCTTTACTTGACACTATTGGTGTTGAACAAGGATTAATGACCACCATTCATGCTTATACTAACGACCAGGTATTGACTGACGTTTATCACCCTGATTTATTACGTGCACGTTCTGCCACTCAGTCTATGATTCCTACAAAAACAGGTGCTGCTGCTGCCGTTGGCTTAGTTCTTCCTGCTTTAGTTGGTAAATTAGACGGTTTCGCCATGCGTGTACCCATTATCAACGTATCTGTTGTTGATTTAACCTTCACAGCAAGCCGTGACACCACTGTAGAAGAAGTTAATGAAATTCTTACTGCTGCTTCAGAGGGTGCTTTAAAAGGTATTTTGAACATCAACGCTAAACCTTTGGTTTCTGTTGATTTTAACCACGATCCAGCCTCTTCTACTTATGATAAATCTCTAACTAAAGTCCTTAATGGTCGTTTAGTTAAAGTTCTATCCTGGTACGATAACGAATGGGGTTTCTCTAACCGTATGCTTGATACGACGGTTGCTTTAATGAATGCTAAATAACGGAACAACATGCTAAGAAGAACTAAAATTCTGGCAACTCTAGGCCCGGCTTCTGATAAGCCAGGCGTATTGGAAGCCTTATTCGAAGCGGGTATTGATGTTGTCCGTATGAATTTCTCTCACGGCATTGCTCAAGATCATATTGATAGAGCTGCTGCTGTTCGCGCATTAAGCAAAAAGACTGGTCGCTTAGTCGGTATTCTTTGTGACTTACAAGGCCCAAAGATTCGTATCGCTAAATTTAAGGACACTAAAGTCTGGTTAGATGAAGGGCAAGCATTTGCTTTAGATATTAATCTAGCTGCTGAAGCTGGCAACACTGAAGAAGTTGGTATTACTTACGAACCTTTAGCGCAAGAGGTTCAAACAGGCAGTCGCTTACTATTAGACGATGGACGAATTGTACTTGATGTTGTTTCAACTAATGGCAAACGTATTGAGTGTACTGTTCATGTCGGTGGATATTTATCTAATAATAAAGGCATTAACCTACAAGGTGGCGGTCTGTCCGCTGCTGCGCTAACAGAAAAAGATAAGGAAGATATTAAAACTATCGGAGTTATCGGTGCTGACTTTGTTGCCGTCTCTTTCCCTCGTTGTGCGGAAGACTTGCATGAAGCCAGAAGATTATTAGAAGCTGAAGACTGTTATGCTGGTATCGTTTCTAAAGTAGAACGTGCTGAAGCCATTGAAGCAATGGATGAAATTATTCTTGCCTCTGATGTAGTCATGGTTGCCCGTGGTGATTTAGGCGTTGAAATTGGCGATGCTAATTTACCTGCTGTACAGAAAAAATTAATCTCCCGTTCTAGAGATCTTAATCGTGCGGTTATCACGGCGACACAAATGATGGAGTCGATGATTGAAAATCCGATTCCTACCCGTGCAGAAGTTTTTGATATTGCTAATGCGGTTCATGACGGAACTGATGCAGTTATGCTTTCGGCAGAAACGGCATCAGGAAACTATCCCGTACAAGCTGTTAAAGCCATGGCTAATATTTGCCAGGAAACTGAAAAACAACGTAGTGTACGTGAATCAAAACACCGCTTAGATCATCAATTTTCGCGTATTGATGAAGCAATTTCCATGTCAGCCATGTATTTGGCTAACCATTCTAATGTCAATGGTATTGCTACATTAACTGAATCTGGTTCCACAGCTTTATGGATGTCGCGAATCAGCTCAGGTATTCCTATTTACGCATTTAGCAGCCATAAAAAAACCTTGGGCAGAGTAACCATTTATCGTGGCGTATTCCCTGTTTACTTTACCCATGAATCTATGGATCATGTTAATGTGAACAATGAAATTCTTGCTAAACTAAAAAAACGTGGTCTTGCAAAAAAAGGTGACACATTTATTATCACTAAAGGTGACTTAACGGGTGAAGAAGGTGGAACTAATGCTCTTAAAGTAGTTGTTTTAGGCGAAGGCTTAACGCCTTAGAAAGGTCTTCTGTACTCAAAGACAAGTCTTTGAGTACAGATATTTTTAGCCTCAAGAAACAATTTCACTGCACCTGTGAATCCATCAGCAACAAACCAACTTGCTATTGTTAGCTTATCGCTTAATCCTGCAATAGACCTCACTTACCAAACACAGAGTTTAAAGCACGAGCAAAAATCACGCGCGACACAAACCAGCTACGACCCAGGTGGAACGGGCATTAATGTTGGTCGAGCACTTGAGATACTTAAGGCTAACTCACACACTTGCTATATTAGCGCCGGAAAAATGGGTGAATTTCTTGAATTTATGCTTAATCAACAGCTAAATAATATTCATCCACTAAAAATTAACGGTGAAACACGCATAAACACCACTATTCTTCAGCAGTCACCAAAACATCAATACCAGATTAATGCATTAGGTCCTGTTGTTACAAGCAAACAGTTTGATGAAATAATTGAGAAATTCCTGACACTATGTGGACAAGGAATTGGCATTTTAACGGGCTCACTTCCGGCTAAACTTGCAAATACAAGCTATCAGAAAATAAATATCGCATTAAAAAAACAAGGTGCTCGTGCCATTATTGATGCCCCCTCCGCCGTACTAAAACATGCGAATGACAGCCAACCTTTTTTAATCAAGCCTAATTTACATGAGCTAGAAATTCTACAAAATAAATCCCTTAGCCAAATTGAAGATATAGCAGTTGAAGCACGATCCATAGTCCAAAAAGGCACTCAATATGTTTGTGTATCATTAGCAGAAAGAGGCGCCATTCTAACCACCCCAGATAATAGCTATTATTGTCCTTCTCCCAGTATTGAGGTCTGTTCAACCGTGGGTGCAGGTGATTCTATGGTTGCTGGTCTTGCCTATGCTTTCGCACAACAGCAAAGTCCTGAACAAGCATTAAAGTTAGCGATTGCCTGTGGAGCAGGTACTGCAAAACAAGCAGGTACTCAGTTATTTAAACAAGAAGATATTGAGCCATTATTAGCTAAAACAAATATCAAGACTCTTGCAATTTAGCTAGAATATCAATTTAAGCAATTATCTCTATTATGTATTTCTTTTCACCTCAGCCTCTCATAGCTCATCACCCTAGACACCTGACTGCTGCATGGGCACAAAAAATTCTTGACCAGCACATAATAGGGAAAAAAGTTAAATCGGTTAATCTGGATTCTGTTGATGTTGGGACAACCACTCGCATTCGACTCTCAGTTGATCATAATGCTACTGAAGTATTGCCCCAAAAATGGTTTATAAAAATACCATCCCTGAGCTGGAGAGCAAAAATCATTACCGCCTTACCCCGCTTACTTCATACTGAGGTTCGGTTTTACAGGGAATTATCTCATTCCATTGCTATTAACAAACCCGATGCCTTATCTGCAAAAAACTTTTTTATCAGTGGTTCAACACTGGTTTTAGCTGACCTGTCTGAGCAAGAGGCAATACCTGGTTCGACCAGTGATATACTGTCAATCTCACAAGCACACCTGGTAATTGAACAGTTAGCCCGTCTACATGCACAATTTTGGAATAAAGCTCACAACAACCCTGAATACCGTTGGCTTGCTGACCCTGTCAGGCAATTAGAAGATCATCTGGGAACTGCACTTGCTGTGCCGCTAATGAAACGAGGTTTAAACAAGGCGCAAAGTATTGTCCCTTCATCCTTACATGCTCCTGCAATTAATTATGCTAGAAATCGCCGTCAAACCATGCGTTTTTTATCACAAGGCACTCAAACCATTGTCCATCACGATTGTCATCCTGGTAATTTATTCTGGCATCATTCAAAACCGGGTTTATTAGATTGGCAAATGGTGCGTATAGGCGAAGGTATTAGCGATATTTCTTATTTCCTGGCAACCTCATTGGATTCTAAATCAAGACGAGCCAATGAAAACCAACTGATTGAGCATTATATAAAAAGCCTTGCCGATCAAGGTATTAAACAGCTGGATTTTAAACACATAAAACAACGATACCGTGCTCACCTTGTTTATCCTTTCGAGGCCATGCTAGTCACTTTAGCTGTTGGCGGCATGATGGACTTAGAAGCCAATCATAAACTCATTGCTCGGGCAGCATCGGCTGTTGCAGATAACAACGCTTTTTCTGCATCATCTTCAAAAAAATAGTTTTCTGCCTTTGAATTATCACTAGT
>JAGLUC010000401.1 GCA_023134955.1 Methylococcales bacterium
TACTTTTTCATTACTGCGAATACTTGTAGTGGTTTAATAATCTTGGAACAATTAATAGTTACTAAGTTTGCTTATATAGGTACATGTTCCTGACAAATTTTTTCACTATCACTAATACTCAGTTTTTCTTCAGTGAGCTCACAAAAGAAGCCTGTTGATTTTTTAGTAAAGTTTTTACATGTTCTACAAATACCGAATGAATATGAATTGTTGGCTTTTTGCAATGCAGTTAACGCTTCAATAAATATTTTCCCCTCAGCCTTTATGGATGAATTTTGTTCTAAAATTATGCCAGCTTTTTTAAATAGGCTGGTTGGTTTTGCCTTATTTAAAGTATTAAAGCCTTTTTTGAGTAACTGGATATGAAATACACGTTTGTCAGTTTGGTCTTGTGTTTTTTCAATAAGTTCTCTTTTTTCCAGAAGAATGAGTGATTGAGAGACTGTACCTCTGGTCATGCCAAGATAATTGGTAATTGCAGCAGGCGTGTCGCTATATTTATTGCATAAAGACAAATACTCAAGGACTTGAAAATGTACCAACTGTAATTTAAGCTTGGTGCATTTTCTACGTTCTTCAGAACGAATCAGTGCAGCCATGTATTCAATTAAATCGAAAACTGTTGGGTTTTTCATAAGCTCAACTTTCTTTATTTGTCCCGTTTTAAAAGATTGTGATTGTGAAGCCTTGTGTAGAGCATTGAGCACCTCAAAAAAAACATTATTGTCGATAGCAATAGAAATATTTTTTTTAAGCAATAAAGTTGCTTTATTAAATAATTTAGTTCGACGTGCTTTTCTTAAAATTGCTTGCCCTAAAGGAAGTAATTTGACATGAATAACCCGTTTATCGTTTTCATCTTTACTTTTTTCCAGGTAGCCTTTTTTTTCAAGAACAATTAAAGACTGGGAAACTGTTCCTCGTGTCATTCCAAAATAAGAAGCTGTAGCCGCAGGTGTATCTGTGTACTTATTGGAATGAGATAGATAATTCAATACTTCAAAATGCATCAATTGCAGTCTTAATTCGGTACATTTTTTTCGTTCTTCAGAGCGAATCAATGCAGCCATACATTCAACAATTTCAAAAATATCAATTTCTTGCATAACTTCAGGTGTTTTACATGGTTTCAAAATTAATTAGCTTATTATCTTTATTATGCTATTGATAAGTTGTGTCTTGACAGGGCAGGGCATAACTTATAAAGTAATAGCGAATCGAAATGGTAAGGGGGGGTGGGGTTGGTCATGTCCTTTCTACCATTGAAATTCAAGGAAAATCCTTCAAGAGGGTATTTTAACATGGAAGTAAAAATCTAACTTTAAGAACGTTAGTCTTTAGTCGGTGGTTCGCCACCGACTTTTTTGGAAATATCGGCTGAATTTTTTTAAAAAAAACTGATAAAGTAAGGTTACACTATCTCTAAATTAAAAGATCATCTAAGTCAGTTTTTTTAAGTTTTAATATAATTATTATCTGAATATTTCACCCATGGAAAACAGGAAACACAATGAAAAAAACAAGTTTATTAAATAAAACCTTTTTAGTGGGTGCTACCGTTTTATTTTTGTCATCTGGTAGTATTCAGGCTAGTTCAGATAATATGCATCAACTGTATCAGGACAATTGTGCTAGCTGTCACGGTTCAGACCATGGTGGATATTTGGCACCTGCATTAAATTCCGAAACCTTAAAAGGGCGTAGTCCTACTGCATTACGTTCGTTAATTATGACAGGCAGTTTTGAGACTTTAATGCCTCCATTCTATGGTCGCTTGAGTGACGGTGAAATTCGCTCCATGGTCAAGCATCTACAATCAACAGCAAAACTTAAAAATCCACCCTGGACAATTAAAGATATGAAAGCGTCTTTAAAGGTTTACGTTAGAGATGAAAGTAAATTGCCTTCAAAACCAAGCTATCAAATTGATAGCATGGATGATTTGATCGGTGTTGCTGCGCGGGGGAAATATGGTCGTGGTTCAGGTTCAAAAGCGGTTTTTATTAATAGTAAAACGCATAAAGTAGTGGGTGAAATTGAAACAGGTACGGCTGCCCACATTATTGACTTTGATCCTGCTAACGAGCGTTGGGCTTATGTAAAAACAGATACAGCTGAAATATTTAAAGTCGATTTATATTCTATGAAAGCTGTGCGTAGTATCAAGACTGGTTATAACGGACCAGGCATGGGTGTTTCTCGTGATGGACAATATATTATGGCTGGCTCTTTTGTGCCACATAATGCCGTTATTTTAAATTCTGATTTAGAGCCTTTAAAATTATTTGAACTTGAGGGTGTTGACCCTGACGGAAAAATGGTGACATCAGATTCGGGTATGATTATCGGTACTCCTTATGCTGATATTTTTGCCATTGCTTTGGAAAATGCAGGTCAAGTCTGGGTGGTTGATTTAAAAAATGGCTTCCCTGTCACTAAAATTAAAAATGTTGGCAGACATTTACATGATGCTTTCTTAACTCATAAAGGTCGTAAATTAATGATCGCTTCATATGATGATAGCGTTGTTATTGCGATTGATTTAAAAGACCGTAAAATCATCAAGAAACTAAAAGCAGGCTGTGTACCCCATGTAGGCGGTGGGGCAGCGGTTAAGGTTGGTGGTCGTACTTTAGGTTTTGGTACAAACTTTGGTACTTGTGAAAAAACGGTTGTCAGTGTTTGGGACTTGGACAAAATGGAATTGATTAAACAAGTACCTGTTTCTGGGGGTACAGAATCACCAGCTGCACATGCCAACGCGCCTTATGTCGCGGTTGATATTATCACTAAAGACAGACGGGCACGTACTATCCAGTTAATTGACAAAAAATCATTAGAAGTAGTTAAGACCTTAGATGTCGGTGGTCATGCTTATTTTCCTGAATACAGTGCTGATGGCAAATTTTTATATGTAAGTGCAGGTTATGCAGGTGATGAAGTCGTGGTTTATGATTCTAAATCACTTAAAAAAGTAGCTTCAGTACAAATGGAAAGCCCGGCAGGTATTTTTTCAAGAGGTCGTGTTAAATATATGACACGCGGATTATCGCCAGATGAAATGGAGTAAGACTATGAAAAGACTACTTGTTTCGACCATGATTCTGACTGGGGCAGCTTTAACATTCACTACTCAAGCTGCCAGTCTTTATGCAGGAAAATCCAAAGCAGCTGCGGTATGTGCACAATGTCATGGTGTTAGATCAACCAGTGCTGAGGCTCCATTTCCACCTTTAGCAGGACGGGATGAGGAGTATCTGGAAATGGCATTAAAGCAATATCGTGATAAAACGCGAATTTCAGATATTATGAATAATATTGCAGGCTCATTGACTGATAGAGATATTAATAATATTGCTGATTACTACAGTAAACAAAAGCCTTAATATTTTATGAGATGGTTTATATTTGCATTGATTTTTTCAAGCAGTGCAATGGCTAAAGAACCCTCTGAGCAAAGACAAAAAGAGTTACTAAACATGCTTAAACATGACTGTGGCTCTTGTCATGGCTTAACGTTAAAAGGCGGTCTTGGGCCTTCGTTATTAGTTGATGCGCTAAAAAATAAAACGGATGACTTTTTAGTAAAAACCATAAGAGAAGGGCGTAAAGGAACAGCTATGCCACCTTGGAAACCTTTTATGACTGAACAGGAAACCCTTTGGTTGGTCCAAAAAGTTCTTAAACATCACCAAGAGGCTGTCCGAGAATAGAAACCGTCGTGAGGGAAAGCATTTTAGTCAGTTTTTTCGTTCATTTGAATTGAATGGTTTGTGCGTGTAACGAAAATGAATGGGAAAAATGGCTAAAATGGTTTTTTTCATAGCAGGATTTTCAATTCTCGGACAGCCTCTTAGTACTCCTACAATTTTAGTTTGATGGTATCTACTCGTCCTGTCCTGAAC
>JAGLUC010000402.1 GCA_023134955.1 Methylococcales bacterium
TGCTGTAAATACAGACACATAAAAAATAGGTAAGTTAAGTTATCATTTTAATGGTGCTTAACTTACTAATAACCTATACAATAAATAAACGTAGTTTAAAAAAACAAAGGTATATTGGGGAGTCAAGACGTGATGATAAGTAAATTAGTAAACAGTTTATTGGTTCCATTGTTATTTTCTGCTTCAGTAGCAGTAGCTAATAGTGATTATCCAGCAACAGATTTTCAACCAAAGGTTCTTTATCAAGATTCTGGTTATAAACATAGTAGTTCTTCTGGTTCTAGGTCTTCGTCTTCGAGGTCTTCAGCTGAAGTAAGTACGGCAGATTCTGCTTACCCAGCAGCAAATTTCCAACCTGAAGTGTTATATAAAGATTCTGGATATAGACATACAAAAGGTACTATAAAACCTTCTGCCCCTTTAAGTAGATCTGTTTCAAATGCAGATGTGTATGAGGAAAGTAGTGCTCAAGAAAGTGAAGATGATTCAATGTTTAGTTTAATCATGGGCTTGTCTGTTTTAGCGGTAGCAGGGTTTGTTTTTTTTAGTAAAAACACTTTAAATACAGGAGCAAAAAGAGGTGGATCTGCTAAAAGAGCAAGCTCAAAAGTAAAAAAAGTTGTTGCTCGCAGTTCGGTAAGTGGTGTTGATAAATATCTTGAAAGTAAAGAAGGTCCAATAGCAAGTGGTGTTTCTAAGTATCTGGAAGAACGCGAAGTTAGTGTAAGCGGCGTAGCTAAATATGTTGCAAAGCAAAAAATATCAGCAAAAGTAGCGTCTGTAACAGGGGTCGAAAAATATCTGAAAGACAGAGGTTAATATAATGGAAGAAAGTTATTTAGCCAGTCTTTTAGTATCATTTCTTTTTGCTTTTGTTTTATTTAAAAAAGATAAAACGGTAACTGTAAAAATAGTGGATAAGTCTAGTGCTTTAAACTCATATCGTAAGGCATCAGGCTCTACGGGTGTGGCTAAATACTTGCAAGAAAAAGAAATGATGTCAGATGAATCTGAACAGACGGATAATAGCTCTGTTAGTGGAGTTGCTAAATACTTGGCTACTAGAGATGTTGCTGTTAGTGGTGTTAGTAAATATATGGCACGACAATCAATTCAAGCAAAAAAAACTGCTAAAGAGAATGTATCTGGAGTAGAGAAATATTTAAATAACCGTAGTTAATTAGATCTTTTTATTGTTATCTTCCTGTCTTATAATTGTAATAAAATAAAGATACATAGGGATATGTATCTTTATTATCTCGTTTTCTATAAGAGTTTGTGATACATCTGTCGTACCATAAATTCTTAAATATCTGAATTAATTTTAATTTTATCAAAGGTGCTGTTCATGGCTAATTTATTAGATCAACTTAAAGCTGTTACTGTTGTGGTAGCGGATACTGGGGATATTAATGCAATAGAAAAATTCACTCCTCGTGATGCAACAACTAACCCATCATTAATTACTGCTGCTGCTCAAATGCCTCAATATCAAACTATCGTAGATGATACTTTGAAAGGTGCTATTGAAACACTCGGTGATGATGCAGCAGAAGCGGATGTTGTGACATTGGCATTTGATAGACTGGCCGTGTCATTTGGACTTAAAATTCTGGAAATTATTCCAGGACGAGTTTCTACAGAAGTTGACGCACGATTGTCTTTTGATACTGATGCTACCATTGCAAAAGGTCGCGAGACAATCGCCCAGTATGAAGCTGCTGGTATCTCGAAAGACAGAATTCTTATTAAAGTTGCTGCAACCTGGGAAGGAATACAGGCGGCTGCAGTTCTTGAAAAAGAAGGTATTTCATGTAACCTGACATTAATATTTGGTTTACATCAAGCGATTGCATGTGCTGAGAATAATATTACACTAATTTCACCTTTTGTTGGACGAATCCTTGATTGGTATAAAAAAGATACTGGTCGTGATTCTTATGAGTCAGCCGAAGATCCAGGCGTTATTTCTGTAACAGAAATTTATAATTATTACAAAAAATTTGGTTATAACACTGAAGTAATGGGTGCCAGTTTTCGTAATATTGGTGAGATTACAGAATTGGCGGGTAATGATTTACTTACTATATCTCCAGGGCTTCTTGAAGAATTACAATCAACTGAAGGTGATTTGCCTCGCAAATTAGACCCTGCAATAGCCGCAACTATGGATCTTGAGAAGATTTCTGTTGATAAAGCAACTTTTGAAAAAATGCATGAAGAAAACCGTATGGCTAAAGATAAATTAGCTGAAGGTATTCAAGGTTTTGAAAAAGCACTGGTTTCATTGGAAGAGTTATTGGCATCCAGATTAGAGAAATTAACAGTAGGAGCTTAATTGTAACTGGGTTGGAATTATATGTAATTGAGTAAAGTTGTTATTTACATAACCAACCCTGATAAAATTCTCTGAATCTTTTATCAGGACAATGAGATTATGTTCTGAATTTATAAATACAAACAGATTTAAAATATGTCACAAAAAATATTAGATGTTGTAAAAACTGGAGTTATCGCAGGCGATGATGTTCAAAAAGTTTTTGAAATTTGTAAAGCAAATAATTTTGCATTACCTGGTGTAAACTGTATCAATACAGATTCAATTAATGGCGCTCTTGAAGCAGCTGCTAAAGTAAAAGCACCTGTTATTATCCAATTTTCAAATGGCGGTGCTGCTTTTGTTGCTGGTAAAGGTCTTAAGCTTGAAGGTCAAGGTAATGCAATCTTAGGTGCTATTTCAGGCGCTAAACATGTGCATAACGTTGCTGAATCTTACGGTATTCCAGTTATTCTTCATACTGATCACTGTGCTAAGAAATTACTTCCTTGGCTTGACGGATTGCTAGATGCTGGCGAAGAATTTTTTAAAGAAACTGGCAAGCCATTATTCAGCTCACACATGATAGATTTATCTGAAGAATCTTTAGAAGAAAATATTGCAACTTGTGCAAAATATCTAGAGCGTATGGATAAAATGGGTATGACGCTTGAGATTGAATTAGGTTGTACTGGTGGTGAAGAAGATGGTGTTGATAACACTGGAATGGATAAAGCTGACTTATATACTAAGCCAGAAGAAGTTGCTTATGCTTATGAAGAATTAAGTAAAGTAAGTCCTCGTTTCACTATTGCTGCATCTTTCGGTAACGTGCACGGTGTATACAAACCAGGTAATGTTGAATTAACACCAACAATCCTTCGTGATTCACAAGCATATGTTTCTGAAAAGTATGGTGTTGATAAAAATACGCTTACTTTCGTATTCCATGGAGGTTCAGGTTCTTCTGAAGCAGAAATAAAAGAATCTATTGGTTATGGTGTTGTTAAAATGAATATCGATACTGATACTCAGTGGGCAACATGGGAAGGCATCATGAAATTCTATAAAGCGAATGAAGCGTACCTACAAGGTCAAATTGGTAACCCTGATGGTGAAGATAGTCCAAACAAGAAATACTATGATCCACGGGTATGGCAACGTGCAGGTGAAGTTGCAATGGCGACTCGTTTAGAGCAAGCATTCTCCGATTTGAATGCAGTGAATGTTCTGTAAGTAGTAAATACTATAATAAAAAAGGCCGATACAGCGAACTGTATCGGCCTTTTTTTGTTTATTAATCGTCCTAAAAGTTCGGGCAGGGTATTTTGACGCTCTTTTATTAACGCATATTGTAGCCCGTATGA
>JAGLUC010000403.1 GCA_023134955.1 Methylococcales bacterium
CATACGGGCTACAATATATTTTAATAAAAGGGTGTCAAAATACCCTGCCAGAACTTTTGGAATGATTACTATTTAAAGTATTTGTATTCTACAAACTTACTTTTAGCTGTCGTAAAAAACAAGCTAAATAAGTTACTCGCTTTGTCCCCATTTAATCTTTCTTCTACATAAGAAAAACCACCTTGTTCAAAAGCATACCTTGAGTTATCACCAATCAAAGCTAGAAATTATAATAAAAGACATCGAAAATGATGCACATAGTTGTATCATAGCCATATTAATACTTCGCATAACAACGATGATTGAAGTTTATACCTTATCAAGTTAAATTTCACACTACGCCCTAAACATTACAGACTAAATGAAAATCTCACTCATCGTTGCCATGGCAAGTAATCGTGCTATTGGCTTAAACAGGCAAATGCCTTGGCATTTATCTGCTGATCTTAAAAAATTTAAGCGCATTACTATGGGTTCTCCCATTTTAATGGGTAGAAAGACTTACGAATCTATTGGCAGACCCTTGCCTGGGCGAACAAATATCATTATCAGCCGTAATCCTTGTTATCAACAGGAAGGCTGTTTAGTATTTGATCATATTGATAAAGCTATCGCTGCTTGCAACGAATATGACGAGATTTTTATTATTGGAGGTGCCAGTTTTTATGAGTCTATGCTGCCTATTGCTGATACGCTTTATTTAACCCAAATTAATAAAGTGTTTGAGGCTGATACTTTTTTTCCCGTGATTAATAAAAATGAATGGAATGAGGTTGACAGAGAAGATGTTAATGATGATCCATCCGTTGATTTTACTTATAGCTTCTTAACACTTAAGAAATCATTAGCTTAAATCTCATCCTTGTGTATTTTAACTGATCAGCAAGATGTGTTCCTGTATCATACCTACATACAGATACACTATTTAACTCGCTAACCCCCCTTTTTTTTGGAACAGAAACATGAGCATAAAATCAGATAAATGGATTCGCCGTATGGTATCAGAAAATGGCATGATTGAACCGTTTGAAGCTGGGCAGGTAAGAGAATCACCTCAAGGACGTGTTATTTCTTATGGCACATCCAGTTATGGCTATGATGTTCGTTGCTCCAATGAATTTAAAATTTTCACCAATATCAATTCTGTCATTGTTGACCCTAAAGACTTTGCAGAAGAAAGCTTTATTGATGTTAAGTCTGATGTTTGTATTATTCCCCCCAACTCATTTGCTTTAGCGCGTACGGTTGAGTACTTTCGTATTCCTCGTGATGTACTGACTATTTGTTTGGGAAAATCAACTTATGCACGTTGTGGCATTATTGTTAATGTCACCCCTCTTGAGCCTGAATGGGAGGGTCATGTTACCTTAGAGTTTTCTAATACCACGCCGTTACCGGCAAAGATTTATGCCAATGAAGGGGTGGCTCAAATGTTATTTTTTGGGGGTGATGAAATTTGTGAAACTTCTTATAAGGATAGATCTGGTAAGTATCAGGGGCAAGAAGGAGTGACCTTACCTAAAGCTTAATTGCTTGTATGGAATTGAGAAATCACCTTATTCCCTATATTTAGCTTAAGCTTTTAATGTAATTTACTGTTTTTTAATAATAATGCCTCTGGCACAATTATTGGCGGCATTTGTACATAAAAACCCTTATTCTGTAAGTTTGCTAAAACTTTATTAACATCTTCTCTGGCTAGCTTGCGTTCTGGTGTTAATTCTAATGCCATGACAAACTCTATCCTGCCAAAGCTTTTAAGTAAAGGTTCAGGAATCTGCGAGAAATCATCTTTTTTCTCTAAATATAAATAGAGTTCATTTTTTTTAAGACTTTTATAAATAAAACTTTGCATAACACTCATCTAAATTTAAGCAATTCTTTACATTTTAAACTATCTCTATGGAAAACAAGCCAATAAAACCGGAAAACTTTTTTAAAACTGCCTGTTATTTTGAAGGCTCGCTTATTTTTATTGCTGTTGTTTTAGGCTGGATTGCCGACATTAATCCATTTGAAAACATTCATTTTTCTGAAAATGCAGTCATCTACGGTCTATTTGCCACCTTACCTTTATTGCTAATGTTTTTAGCCATGGAGCAAATAAAAATGCCATCCATACAAAAAATAAGGCGGCTTTTAATTGAATCATTGGGTTCTAGTATGCATCAATACAATTGGGCTGATTTTTTCATCCTGGCAGCTATTGCAGGCATATCAGAAGAAATTTTATTTCGTGGGATGATCCAGCCCTGGATAGAGAATTCATGGGGATACACAACTGGATTAATTGCCAGTAATATACTTTTTGGTTTAGTTCATGCCGTCACCCCTTTATATGCTGTACTAGCTACAATTGTCGGTATTTATTTAGCTTTATGCATGGATTACAGTGGAGAGCGCAATCTATTAATCCCTATCGTTACTCATGCTGCCTATGATTTTTTGGCTTTTATGGTTATTATAAAAAGCTATAGGTCAACACTTAAAATTAAACCAGATCAAGATAAACAAAACCCATCTAAATAACACCTTTATATACATGCAAATACTATGCTGGAAAATAAATCATTAAAGTCTGACCTTACTTTTCATTGGCTGATCGTTTATATGATGTTATTTATGCTTATCGGCTATAACCTTATCTGTCATCTACTTGGCTCTGAAATACAGATAAATATCGCCGAAGATCTGCGCGTACTTATCCGCTCAATTTTTTATGTTATCGCCATTATTTTGTTTCCACTGGTTAATTTAATCAGACACATTCTGCTTAGACTGAATCAGACTATGCCAGGGGATAACCCTGCTAAAAATCGCTATCTTGTAACCACTATAGTGACTCTGGTTTTAATAGAAAGTGTGGGGGTTTTAGGTTTCATCATGTTCATTTTAGGCGATGAATTTAATACCTTATATATATTCACCACCCTTGCTGTATTAGGTCTATTTTTACATAGACCTAGAGAAGAAGAATATCGTCAAATTATTGAAGCATTACCAATAAAAAACCTGTGAGTAGCAATTTAAGCGAGGTTAAAACCTCACTTCCTAATCATAAATATGGAAGTATGACTATACTCTTCACGCCCAAGAATATACATTAAACTAATTCAATCACCTCAAAGTCATGGGTAATTTCCACTGATTTACCTAACATGATTGAGGCTGAGCAATATTTTTCTGCTGACAATTTAACCGCTCGCTCAACTACCGAGTCTTTCAGGCTTCTGCCTGTTACTTTAAAATGCAAATGAATCTTAGTAAATACACTAGGCACGGTATCCGCACGTTCAGCGGTTAATTCGGCAACACAGGCTGTCACATCATGCCTGCCTTTTTGTAAAATATCCATCACATCATAAGAAGAACAACCACCCACGCCTAATAAAATCATTCCCATAGGTCGAATCCCAATATTTCTACCACCATGATCAGCTGGCCCATCCATCACTACTGTATGTCCACTGCCGCTTTCACCCAAAAAAGTTCTACCATCAATCCACTTAACTGTTGCTTGCATTATTCATCCTATTTAAATCAATTAATATATGATTTTACAACGAGTTGGTAGATAAAATTGATTTTTTCTTTAAAATATAACACTCTAATCAATTAGTTTAGTTGCCAGATATGGCTTTTTTGTTTTTATAGGCTAATCTTAAACAAACACTTTGCTCCACATGGAGCACTTTCCAACGTTTTGAATAATAATAAAAACGATTTAACAATAATTACAATTAGACAGAGTACGTTAGAATGACATTAATTAGTCCAAATAACCTTCACCAACAAACATTAGAGCATTTTCTACGACTTTGTCATATTAGGAATTACCCTACTAAATCGATTATTGTTCGCCCTGGCGATAAAGGAGATAAATTATTATTTATTGTCGATGGCTCTGTTTCAGTCAGTGTTGAAGATGAAGACGGTCATGAACTTATTCTCGCCTACTTGAATAAAAATGACTTCATCGGTGAAATTGGTGTCTTTAAAGGTTCAGAGACACGTTCAGTTTCTGTTACAACTCGAACTAAATGCCAATTAGCTGAAATTTCTTATGAAAGACTTGCACATTCATTAAAAAAAGAATTAAGTGATTACGCCACAGAAATTCTTTATATGCTAGGCGAACAGCTCTCTACTCGATTATTAATTACTAGTCGTAAATATCGTGACTTAGCTTTTATGGATGTTGAAGGACGTATTGCCCGCACCTTGCTTGACCTATGCAAAGAACCTGATGCCATCACCCACCCTGATGGTATGCAACTGAGTATTACACGCCAGGAAATTGGGCGTATTGTTGGATGCTCAAGAGAAATGTCTGGCAGAGTTTTAAAAGAACTTGAAGATAAAGGGTTAATTTCCGCTCATGGTAAAACTATCGTTGTTTTTGGTACCCGATAAGCTTGATTTAGAGCTGCAACAATGAACAACATTCTTGTTGTGTTCACTGGGGGCACAATTGGTTCTACCACTAAAAATGGCAGCATTAATACTTCTGAAAGACAGGGTTTTAAATTATTAAATTGTTTTGAAAAACAATACCCAAAATCAAAAACTTTAAATTTCACAACAATTCAACCCCTGCAAATTTTAAGTGAAAATATTTTTCCTCTGTTTTGGGAAAAACTGATCAAAGCGATTGAGGCTGAAGATATTTCTAAATATAACGGTATTATTGTCACCCATGGCACTGATACCCTGGCATTTACAGCCGCTGCATTAAGCCTGTATTTCAATACTATTAAAATTCCGCTGTTATTAGTCTCCAGTAACCATCCACTAGGGCACCCCCAGGCCAACGGTTTAAATCACTTTATCTGTGCTATTGAGTTTATAAAACAAAGAAAACAAGCAGGGGTTTTTGTCCCTTACAAGAACCGGAATTCAACAACATTAATACACCTTGGCACTCGTCTCTCCTCAAGTTTACAATTAACAGGTGACTTTATAAGTGTGCAATCTAAAGCTTATTTATGCTTTGAAAAAAATACATTTCAGCCTGAAAATGAAATTAATTCACCTAATAATTTACCTACCCCACTAAAAGCTGATTTTTCTACTCGCATTTTATTAATTAAGCCTTATCCTGGATTAGACTACTCTCTGTACAATTTGGACAATGTCGATGTCATCCTTCATGACCTTTATCATTCAGGTACCGCTTGCTCTATTGCTGATTGGGGAGAAAATTATTCACTAGCGCATTTTATAGAAAAATGTAATCAATTGAATATCGGCTTATATATGGCTCCTGCCATTAAAAATTTAGAGTCTTATCATAGTATCCGAATATTGATCGACCAAGGTGCTAAATTTATTTGGAATATGTCTTTAGAATCTGCCTATGTAAAATTATTACTGGCTTATGGAAACTATCATGATACTCATGCCATTGATCAGTTTTTAAACACTAATATTGCTTATGAAATTATTGATTAACAAGTCTATTTTTACCACATTAAATCATCAGGCACTTCATAACCCTGATATTCATCATCCTCAACAGCATCTGTAGTTTCAGTAAATTGCACAATAATCAGCTGCTCATTACGTTGCCTGATCTTCTCTGCTACAGGGATAGTAATTACTTCATAACTCGCTTTTGATTTAACTATCGCCAGTCGACCTGCAATAATTTTACTGCGTAACTCTTCACTAATATAAATAACCTTTACCTTACCTTGATCGGTAAAATTATAAGCAACACCCTCCTCTTCTTGAGTTAATTTATTTAAATTAATTAACTGAATAATTTGATTGGCAATTTGTTTTTGCTCCACTTCTGCATTACGCTGTAGATTCAGTTTTTGATCTTTTTCTAACTGTTTATCTTTGCTCTCCTGCAGCAATAGCTTGGCTTCATCAACCACCGCAATTTTATTTTTTTGTTGCTTTTTAGTTTGCTTCCTCTTTTCCGTTCTTATTTGTTTGGCTTTATTATCATTACTCAGACCAGCTTTTAAAAGCTGATCCTGGAGGGATAGATTTTTCATTTTTTATCTATAAAATCAAGGTTATTGTGAATAAGAGCAAGTCTACCAGCGTACAGTAAAATAAAAAAAGAATTTTCTTTCCTAAATTAACAATCTAAACAACCTCCATGATTATTAGACCATTACACTTTAAGCAATTGCCTGATGTATTCTATGCCTGTAGATGTGGACAGCGTTCATTTTTGTGTTTTCATACTTTGAAGCAGGCAACAATTGGCTTAAATTGTTCAGCAATAATTTATGGTTAAAAGTATGGCCAGGATAAGAAAAAACTATTTACTATTGGCTAATACCTTGCAGCTATTCTGAGTTCGCCTATTCTTAATACTATGATTATTGATACCTTATTTTTGCCAAGAAGTTATTCAAGACCTACTGCGCTATTACCATTTGCGGTTGCTCGATGTTTAAAAGCCACATTTATTTCATGTAAATGTCGACTTATGCACTTTGTCCACCCACAATTAACAGTAGTTTGTAACGATATTGAACAGATTTCAAAGGATTCTATATGATTTCAGAAGGCGTTGTTGAGCTTTCAAGCTGGCAGATTATTATTACTTCCTTATTCCATTTCTTGTTTGTACCATTAACATTGGGTCTGTCTTTTATATTAGCAATTATGGAATCAATTTATGTGATTACCGGGCGAGAAATTTATAAAGATATGACCCAGTTTTGGGGCAAGTTATTTGGTATAAATTTTGTTGTTAGTGTAGCAACGGGATTGATTTTAATGTTTCAAGTGGGGATGAATTGGTCGTATTTCGCTCATTATGTTGGTGATGTTTTTGCACTGCCATTGGTCTTTGAAGGCTTAATGGCAGTTTTTATGGAGACGACCTTTGTCGGTCTGTTTTTCTTTGGCTGGGATAAATTATCTAAAAGGCAGCACCTTGTTATTACCTGGTTAGTGGCGTTAGCTGCAAGCTTTTCTGCCTTGTGGCTTTTGGTGATGAATGGCTGGATGCACAATTCAGTCGGTGCGGTATTTAATTATCAAACCATGCGAATGGAAGTCAGTCATTTTGCTGCGATTATTTTTAACCCTGTGGCTCAAATTAAATTTATTCATACCGTAGCAGCGGGGTATGCCACCTCTGCTGCATTTGTATTAGGAATTAGTGCTTATTATATGTTGAAGGGGCGAGATGCCGCTTTTTCGCAACGCTCTTTTACTATTGCTGCTGGCTTTGGGCTGGCGGCTACTTTATCACTAATGCTAATAGGTGATGAAGGTGGTTACACTGAAGGCATGGTACAAAAAACAAAATTAGCTGCAATTAATGCTGAATGGCATACCGCAGAAACACCTGCCGCATTTACGGTATTAGGTTTACCCAATCAAGAAAACAAGGAGACTGAATCTGCGATAGAAATACCCTGGCTTTTAGGATTAATGGCTACTCAGTCTGTTGATACGCCTATTATGGGATTAACAGAAATAATGGAAATTAATCAATTACGAATTCGCCAGGGTATGAAAGCATATGGGTTATTAGAAGCATTACAGAGTGGCAATAAAGATCAGGATTTAATTGCTGAATTTGAAATAATTAAACAGGATTTGGGATATGGTTTATTACTCAAGCGTTATACAGACAGGATTGTCGATGCGACGGATGCACAAATTGAGTCGGCTGTTAAAGACTCAATTCCACAAGTTACAACTTTATTTTGGATGTTTAGAGTGATGCTGGTCAGTGGTTTAATTATGTTATTGGTTTTTACTCTGGCAATGCTGACTTGTTCAACCGAACAGTATCGAAAAGACTGGCTATTAAAATTATGTCTTTATACGATGCCATTACCCTGGATAGCCTCTGAAGCGGGTTGGCTGGTTTCTGAATTTGGAAGACAGCCATGGGCAGTGGCTGAAGTTTTACCCACTTTTTTAGCTGCCTCATCACTCTCCGAATGGCATGTAATTTTTAGCCTTGCTGGATATGCTATTTTATATTCAGTTTTTCTAGTTCTTGAAATATTGTTAATGATGAGATACATCAAACAAGGACCTAGTAGTTTACATAAAAGACGCTACCATTTTGAGCTTGATGAAAGAGGTGCATTATGATTTTTGATTATGAAACATTAAGAATTATTTGGTGGGGATTTTTAGGCTTTTTTTTAATAAGCTTTGCAATTACGGGTGGCTTTGATTTAGGTGCTGGTATTTTATTGCCTTTTATTGCTGAAAATGATGATGAAAAAAGAGTTGTTATTAATATTGCTGGTGCAACCTGGCTTGGTAATCAGGCTTGGTTAATTTTAGTAATAGGCACTTTATTTGCTGCCTGGCCGATGGTTTATGCTGTGCTGTTTTCTGGTTTTTATTTGCTGTTATTGCTAGCTCTTTTTGGATTATGTATTCGAGCATTAAGTTTTAGTTATCGTAGCCAATTAAGTGATCAAAAATGGCGTAATAATTGGGATAAAGCACTGTTTGTTGGTAGTATCTTACCCACTTTCATCTTTGGTGTGGTTTTTGGTAATTTGTTAAAAGGCATTCCTTTTCAGTTAGAAAATGATCTGAGTATCGTTTATTTAGGTAGTTTTTGGAGCCTGTTTAGCCCCTTTGCCCTATTAGTGGGGCTGCTTAGTGTATCAATGCTTGCTATGCATGGTGCTGTTTATTTACAAATTAAAACGGAAGGAGCTATTCAGAAAAAGCTTAAAAAAAAGCTGCCTGTTCTAGTTTTTATGACATTAGGATTATTTGCCTTAGCTGGACATGTCATTACTTTTTTAGAGGGTTATCATTTTATATCTGAGGCTGCTAGCAATGATCTTTCAACGCCACTGACAAAGTTCATTAAGCGAGAGCCAGGCTTATGGCTTGATAATTATGGACATCTTCCCACTTTAATGGCAATTCCAGCCACCACATTTGTCAGTGGGTTTATAACGATTACTTTATCAAGAATTAATCGACCAGGGAGTGCCTTTATTTTTAGTGCCATTGCTATTGCGACTATTATTTTTACAGTCGCCTGTTCACTATTTCCTTTTATTATTCCATCAAGTGTTTCCGTTAATAGTTCATTAACGCTATGGGATGCTAGCGCAAGTCAAAACACTTTAAATATGTTGTTTTGGGTCACTGCGTTTTTCTTACCATTAATCACTATATATAGTAATTGGACTTTTCGAGTTTTACGGGGAAAAATAACCGTTAAACATATCCAAAAAAATAACTATACAGCCTATTAGGAGGAAGTATGTGGTATTTTATTTGGTTATTAGGCGTGTTACTTATTTGTTCATTAAGTATTCTTAACATCCTGAGGTTAGAAGCTCAGGAAGCAATGGCTAAAGAAAGTGTAGCGATAGATCCTTATACCAAGTTGTTGGCACGAGAAAGTATTTTTGAACATTTACAGGAAAAGATTAAAAATTCAAAACGTAATGACATGTCTTTTTCGGTGCTGTATCTCAGTCTAACTAATTTTAAAATCAAACATCTGCTTTCAGAAAATGAAATGAATACAATACTATTAAATGTAGTTTATTCTATAAATAATGAAATTCGATTAGGTCTGGATGTTGTTGCAAGAGCAGGTGATGAAGACTTATTAATAGCTTTACCTGGTGCTTCATTACATAGAGTCGAGACCATTGCCAAAAGAATTAAGCAAAATATTTTCGTTAATGTTAAAACAGAAAGCGATATTTATGTTGATGTGGGGATAGGTGTTGCAGAGTATTCTTATCATGCAGACTTTATAACAGAAGAAGTTTCAATGGGCGTGGATGAGGTTGAAGCATTGTTAAACATTGCGATTGGCCGTTGTTTTGAATCAGCAATGGTTTAGAGTATAGATAATAATAAAAATAAACGGAAAAAAATGCCAGTAGATATTTTACTTACAGTTATCGCAACAGCTGCTATTCAATCAATATTTGGTGTCGGCGTGTTGTTGTTTGGAACACCCATTTTGCTGTTATTGGGGTATGATTTTTTAAGTGCACTCACTGTGTTACTACCCATTTCAATAGCCATTAATTCATTACAAATAATCAAACATTATCAATATATTGATAGCTCTTTTTATAAGAATGTGTTGATTTATAGTATTCCTTTAGTCATTTTATTGTTATTTTTTGTCAGCACAATAAGCCTGAACATTACTTTTTTGATAGGTACTTTTATTATTTTAGTTGCCTTGAAAAATTTTTTTCCTGTCCTGGAGCAAATGCTGGAAAAGATGATTAAGTATGAGAAACCTTATTTAGCTGTAATGGGTTTAATACACGGATTAACTAATTTAGGGGGCTCATTGTTAACGGCGATAGTTCATGGAAAACAATATGACAAAAATGCAACAAGAGTTACCATTGCTATTTGTTATGCTACATTTGCTATTTTTCAATTAATTACACTGTTTTTTATTGGCACTGAGTCTGAGTTTTCAACGTCTGAAAATATGAGTTTTTTACAAATAGGGGTGATTGTCTTCCTATTGACCGAAGAAATTATTTATAGCGACTTAGAAAATAAAAAATATAGTCAGTTTTTTGCCGCTTTTCTATTAATTTCAGGCATTCTTCTCATCATAAAATAACATAACTATGAACTACCACAGATTAACCTGAGACTTGGTTTTTGGATTGATTAAACTAGTAGTCCATCAATGTTTTATTGACGGATTCTTGCTCTTAAGCCTGGCTGGAGATGGCTTAATAGCTAATGTACTTTTTACCCACCATTACAACATTGATGAACTACTAGCAATTTTTTCTTAAGGTAACAACTTTTCCCCAACTATTAACTGAGCGATGCTTTCCCTTTCTCTAATTAAATGTACATCAGCTCCGTCAATCATTACCTCTGCCACGCGAGGACGTGAATTATAATTAGAACTCATGGTAAAACCATAAGCACCAGACGAACGTACTGCTAATAAATCACCTTGCGATAATTTAAGCGTTCTTTGCTTACCTAAAAAATCACCTGTTTCACAGACTGGTCCAACAAGATCCCAAACCTGTGGCTCTGCTGAATTCTCTTGATTAACAGGAATAATATCTTGCCATGCACCATATAACGAAGGTCTAACTAAGTCATTCATTGCGGCATCAATAATGGCAAAGTTTTTATATTTTGTGGGTTTTAAATATTCCACTTTAGTCACTAATATACCTGCATTACCTGCAATCGCTCGGCCTGGTTCCAAGGCAATTTCATAACCACTATCGCTTAATCTTTCCAGAATTGCCGCGACATATTCAGCCGGTTCCGGGGGTGTTTCGTCTTTATATTTAATACCTAATCCACCGCCTAAATCCAGGTGATGTAATTTAATTCCTTGTTGTTTTAGGCGATTAACCAAATCCATCACTTTATCAAAAGCGGCTAGAAAAGGTGAGGTTTCGGTTAATTGAGAGCCAATATGGCAATCAATACCAATAATTTTGATATGCTGCATTTTTGATGCGCGGATATACTCATCAGCCGCCAGCTCAATGTCTATACCAAATTTATTTTCTTTTAAGCCTGTAGATATATAAGGATGCGTTTTTGCATCAACATTAGGATTCACTCGAAATGAAACAGGGGCAACAACATTTAACTCGCCTGCTATATCATTAATGCGATCTAACTCGCCACTGACTTCTATATTAAAGCATCGAATGCCTATTTTAAGTGCAGCTCGAATTTCATCCTCTCGCTTACCTACACCAGAAAAAACGACTTTTTTAGGATCACCACCAGCTGCTAATACACGTTCCAATTCGCCTAGAGAGACAATATCAAAGCCTGAGCCTAATCGAGCCAATATATTAAGAATAGCAATATTTGAATTGGCTTTAACTGCATAACAAATTAAATGCGGATGGTTGCCAAAGGCCTGGTCAAATGCTTTCCAATGTCGCTCAAAAGTTGCCCGTGAGTAGATGTAACAAGGCGAGCCATATTCTGCGACAATACTTTCAACAGCCACATCTTCTACAAATAATTGCTGGTCTTTATAATTAAAATAATCCATTTTATGTCGCTTCCTTCTCCACATGTATAGGGGCTTTTTCATCTGGGTGATAAAGTGGGCCAGTTTGTCCACAGGCTTGTAAACTTGGTATTAATAAGCCTAGTACTAATAAGAACGGTAACTTTTTCATGAGTGTATTAAAGATCCGAGTAAACAATAGAAGGTAGCCAAGTAGCCAGTTGAGGCCAAAAAGCAAGAATAGCCAGCATCATAAGCTGAATGGCAATAAAAGGCATTACCCCTTTATAAATTTGTCCCGTAGTAATTTCTTTTGGGGCAACGCCTCGTAGATAAAATAAGGCAAAACCAAAGGGTGGGGTTAAAAATGAGGTTTGTAAATTAATGGCGATCATAATTCCTAACCAGACTGGGTCAATCCCCATTGCCAATAAGATAGGTCCGACAATAGGCACGACCACAAAGGTAATTTCTATAAAATCTAACACAAAGCCGAGTAAAAACATCACCAGCATGACAAAAAACATAGCGCCAAATTTACCACCTGGTAAATCAGCTAATAGCTCAACAATTAACTCATCCCCTTCAAAGCCTCTAAAAACTAGTGAAAATAAAGCTGCACCGATCAAAATCATAAAAACCATACTGGTGACTTGGGTAGTACTTTGCATCACCTGTTGCAAATTTTTTAGGTCTAATCGTTTTTTTAATAAAGCTAATACAATTGCCCCCATCGCACCTACGGCCGCTGCTTCTGTAGGTGTGGCCAAACCACCCATAATTGAGCCCAACACAGAAAATATCAGCAATAAAGGAGCTGCCATACTTTTAGCAATCCGCAGATAAAAGCCTTTTTCTTTAACTTTTTTTTCAGGGGTGGGCATTGATTGTGGGGATAACCAGGCTGTGATTAATATATAGACTAAATACATTATGACCAAACCTAACCCAGGTAATAATGCACCTGCAAATAAATCACCTACCGAAACTGTTTCTGGAGAAAAAATGCCCATATCTAATTGCGCTTGTTGATAAGCACTGGAAATAACATCACCTAATAACACTAACACGATAGAAGGAGGAATGATTTGACCTAAAGTACCCGATGCACAAATGATTCCACATGATATAGCTGGATCATAATTATTGCGTAACATGGTTGGTAGCGATAATAAGCCCATAGTTACCACTGTAGCACCGACTATTCCAGTACTTGCCGCCATCAACATTCCAACTAAAGTAACCGAAATTCCTAATCCACCTCTTAATGAGCCGAATAATTCTGCCATTGCTTCCAGTAAATCTTCGGCAATTCTGGCACGTTCCAACATCACGCCCATAAAAACAAATAAAGGCACGGCTAATAAAGTCTGGTTATTCATAATGCCAAACAAACGATTAGGTAAGGCATTTAAAAAGGCACTATCAAATAAATTAAACTGTATGCCGACCGTTGCAAAAGCTAAGGCCGTTCCGCTTAATGTAAAAGCGACTGGATAGCCGGATAACAATACGATAAAAACAGCAGCAAACATCCATAATGCTAAATAATTATCCATTTAAACTGCTCTCCTGAGCTAAAGGTTCTGTTAAACCCAATGCAACTAATAAGTTTTGTAGAAATAAGGAGATACTTTGTAAAATTAATAAAGTCGCCATTAATAAGATAGATGATTTTAGTAAATAAACACCTGGCAGACCGCCTGAATTTCGAGAGCTTTCTTGAACCGCCCATGAGTCAGCTACATACCCCCAGCTACTCCAGATAATAAATCCTGTCACAGGCATAAGCAGTAATAAAGTGCCTATACAATCTATCCATGCTTGTGTTTTTACACTACAACGCTGATAAAAAATATCAACCCGAACATGTCCATTATGTTTTAAGGTATAAGCTGTGCCCAGCATAAAAACAAGTGCGTGCATATAAGACACGGATTCTTGCAATGCAATCCAGCCAATATCAAAGGCATAACGTAAAATAACCACCACAAAAGTGGTAATAACCATAAACAAAGTAAGCCAGGAAATGGTTTTTCCCACCCATTCATTGAGCTGGTTAATCGCATCAATACAATACTGACTGGTTTTTATAAAACAGGACATAATCGACAGGCAAAGAGAAAGATTTTACCTTAAATGAGGGGGATGCTGAAATTTCAATAGCTTATAAATAATATTAACAGCATTTGTAGCAGACTTAAGCTCGCTTTACTTTAAGTTATCAATTAACTATCAACCAATTCACCAAAAGAAACTTTATGAGATTCAAATTCTTCCTCTTCATCGTCAATAATAATTTCTTTCCCTGGCTCCATGATCTTTTCTAACTCATTATCAGGAAATAAATAATTAGCTATCAACACTGGGATTATCAATATAATCATCACGCCTACGGCATTAAATCCAGCATTTAAAATGCCTGCTAGCCAAAACGCAGATAAACTGCCCACTAGTATTATCAATGTACTTGGAAATTTAATTTGCTTCATACATTGTATAGCGGCTTTATTACATATTTCCTTAACAAATCTTGATTTTTATGGCTAAAAACAGCATAAGCTGGCATTCAAATTTTAACCATTTATTAATATCTGATTAAAAAATTTAAGTGGTATTCGTATCTGTTTATCTTGCATTAATAATGGTGTCCAGTTTAGAACTAAACACTTTAAATATTGTCACTTTACTGATGACTAATTGTTAAGCCTAAGATGAGTGAATTATTCTCCACATCTCAACTTAAGGTTATGTTGTGTACTAAGATTATTTACACTTAGAAGGCTACTTAGAATGTCAACAGATATTAAAAAACTAAAGTGGCTGCTTTCCCTGGTTCTGATTTTTGGTGGTTTTGCTATTTACCAAATTTTTGAAGTATTAGCCACTGACTTTGCAGATAAAAAATATAGCTGGGTATTTAAGATTATTGCCGAATTTGGGTTATTTTCATCTGTAATGGTCTCAGTGGGGCATTTTCACCATTGGTTGATTGCTGCCGAAGAACATAAGGAATCCGAAAAAAGCTTTCATAATGCACTAGTAAAGTATGTAGATAGTATTTTGTTGTCTGCTATCAAGCGGAATTTTTCTGGAATAACAAATAAAGAGCTAAACTTCTCAAAAATTGTGCGCCAATTACAACCAGGTGATTATGTTTATTGGTTAATTACCTTTGTCCCACGTTATAAACATCAATGCAGGGAACTTGAAAATGCGGTTAGAGATGGCACTCATTTCCGAATGATCATTATAAAAGAGGGCTGTCCAGCCGCAGAACTAAGAGCACGTGAAATTACTGATTACAATTCTGAAGAGTTTAGTGACCATGCTAAATTATTCAAAACATCATTGGAAGATATCATTTCTCGTAGCGATAAAAAAACGGCTGGCTCATTGGGTGTTTTTATCTCTGATGGATTACCAAGCGTTCCTTTGTTTATAGTTATCCACAATAAATCAAGCGAAGTTGAGGTTTACAGTAGTTATTATTTGTCTGAACCAGTCGGAAGTATGCCATTTTTAAAATGGCAGTCAAAGTTTGAATATAATAGAAAAAAACCTGCCTTTGAATCAGAAAATTGGAACATTCCTGAGCTTTTTATAGACTATTTTCATAAACGGTGGGACTTTGAAAGACAAAGAATTGGTATTGGGACGGTCAATGAACCAGAAGAACATCCTGATTTTCTCTATGCCCCAGCATCGGCTAAAAAAAATTGTTCAATGCTTTCAACAAAGCATAATAACTAAAGATTCAAGATTACTGTCACTATGTAGCTATTACCCTATTTAAAGATTAGTCTGTTAAATTAATACAATCAACAAGAATTTAATCGTACTGACTCAATACTGCCATCAGCGGCCAATCGAATATATAGTTAATGTTTTCTCATTTTTAACGGATTGCAACGTTGATCTTCCTTAAAAAGAAAGAGTGAAAAACATGCTCTAGTTTTATCCATATTCTATCCATGAATCATCAATTATTGACATAATTTCACGAAAAACTAGATAAAAAGTAAAAATTAGGTTAAATTTAACTTAAGTTAATTAAAAACAGTAAGTGTTATGCTAATCCGGTTTGGGTTTTCAAATTTTAGGTCAATCAAAGATTATCAAGAAGTTTCATTTGTTGCGTCTTCTATTTCAGATGATTACGCAGACTTGTTATCAACAAATATAATTGATGAAAAGGTTTTGCCTGCTTTAGCAATATATGGAGGCAATGCGACGGGTAAGTCAAATTTATTAAGAGCATTAAATTTTATTTGTAGCGGAGTTTTAAAGTCTCATACTCGTGGAAATGCAGTAGGAGGCATCCCACGCAATCATTTTCTACTAGATAAAACATCACACGAAACCCCTTCAAAGTTTGATTGTGATTTTATTCTTGATAATGTTCGTTACCACTATGGTTTTGCAATTGATAGTCAACAAGTTATTGAAGAATGGCTTTATGCTTATCCAAAGAAATATAGGCAGGTTTGGTTTCATAGAAATATAGATGAAAACAAACAATATTACTTCGGAAAGGCATTAAAGGGTAAAAATCGTACTATTGAAACTCTTACAAGAGAAAATAGTTTATTTTTATCATCAGCTGCACAAAACAACCATGAAATGTTGACCCCTATTTATAAATATTTTAAGGATAAAATAGAATTTGATTTTGGGAGAGGTAATGTTCCTGCACATGTTATTGAAGGATACCTTGAAGATAATGAAGAAAGGGAATGGCTAATTAAATTTTTAAGTTCGGCAGACATTGGTATTGTAAATGTAAAGGTGGAATCAATTGAGCTTGAAGATACTGAGCTTCATAAAGATATATTTGGTGTGATTAATAAATATGTTTTTGAAGATAAAAAATCAAATAAATTTTTAAATTTATTATCTAAGGGGGTAACTGTAGAGCATAGTTGCATGGATGGCTCTACAGTTGAATTCACGCTAGATAATGAGAGTTTGGGAACAAGAAAGTTAATTGCCATATTGGGACCAATATATGAAGCTTTAAAAAAAGGAACATTATTGGTAATTGATGAAATTGATACAAGTATGCATCCTTTATTATCAAGGAAGTTAATACAATTATTTCAATTTAAGGAAACTAACCCAAATCAAGCCCAGATTATGTTTAGCACACATGATACAAACTTATTAGTAGGTGATGTTCTTAGAAGAGATCAAATTTGGTTTACAGAAAAAAGTCGAGATGGCTCTACCGTTATTTCTCCGTTAACAGATATAAATACGAGAAAAGGTGATAATATCGAAAATGGTTATCTTCAGGGGCGGTATGGTGCAATCCCTTATTTGGGTGAGATTGATACATTATTTGAGAAAGAATCAATAGAATAATATGGCTAGACGTTTCCCAAAGCCTTCTGGAATAAAGAGATGGCAAGCCACCAAAAGCGCTAAAAAGAAGATCATAATTATCTGTGAGGGTAGAAAGACTGAACCTGAATATATAAAAGAATTTGTAATAGATAAGAAGCATCCATTGGTGGAATGTAAAACCATTAATGGTGTAGGAGTTCCAAAATCTATAGTCGATAGAGCTATTACGGAAAAGAAAAAACTGTTAAAACAAGCAAAAAAAAGTGGTGATAGCTTTGAAATGATTTACGAAATCTGGTGTGTGTCGGATAGAGATGAACACCCAAGAGTTCGCGAAGAAATACAAAGAGCAAATGATAATGGACTAATGTATGTATTGTCTAACCCATGTATAGAGTTGTGGGGATATTTGCATTACTTTCAAAATGATGCCCCTACTCATAGACATGATATGCAACGGATGCTGTCAGGAGTTATGTCGAGTTATAATCATGCACAGGGAGCAGTGTTTAACTATGCAGATATGAGAGAAAGCTATAGTAATGCAGTTGATCGAGCAAAAAAATTAAAAAAGCGTAGAAATGAAGAAGGTAGTAACCCATATGCTAACCCTTCTACTAATATGTATGAGCTAATGGAAGCAATTGAGGAAAATTAATAGTAGTATTTTTTAAGCTAAATATACTTCTTTCTGCGATACATAAAAAAAAGTTGTCGTAGAAAATATAACCATGATAACTTTGCAGTCAAAATAACTTATCAATCAACTATATGGCGATAGAGCCGCCAATAGTTATTTTATGGTTATCTCCGCTTTAAAATAAACACTTCACCGTCCTCTTTGAGTCGATAACAGTCTTTCAATGTAAGACAAGATTGTAATCAATTTTTAAATATGTCAAATCTAAGTTACTACATGTAAGGACATTTACACTGTTTAAATCCTCAATTACCCCTTGGCAATATTAATCGTTACAAAAGTTCTTGCATTTTATTTCCCCATCATCCCTACCTTCTCCCTCTGGAAAAGGAGATAAGGTGTCAAAACTTTTAGAACATTAATAAATACAAACCATCATAAGTTTACTGTTATCATAATAGCGTAAAAAATTTATAGCAGCTTTATCTTACCAACATCCCTCACCTATATTTGTTAGATTAATGAAGACTACTTTATTGACAAAAAACCTACTTGTTGCTCTAGGTTATTTTGTAGGTGCGCTACTTGGAGGCATAGCTATTGGAGCTTCTCCACAGGCCAGTCCCATTTGGCCGGCTGCTGGAATAGCTTTAGCCGCTGTATTTTTATATGGAAACAAAATACTCCCGGGGCTTTTTATCGGAGCCTTACTGGCTCAGTTTTATTCATTTCAGGATTTATCAACATTAGATAAAATACTGGATTCATTACTAATGGGCGTTATTTTTGCCTTAGCATCCACAGCTCAAGCCTTTCTTGGTCTCTGGCTAATTAATAAAAACCATATTAAACATCAAGATCCTCTAATTGACGATCATAAAATCCTTAAGTTTCTGTTTTATGGCGGTTTTGTTAGCACTACCTTAGCAGCTACGATAGCGACAATAATTTTACTGACAAACTCTATTATTGCTTTAGATGAATCCCCTATTACTTGGGTGACTTGGTGGATTGGAGATAGTGTTGGGGTTTATATTTTTACCCCTTTCATTTTAGCTTTTTTTGCCAAACCCAAATTAATATGGAAGCAACGTATTAAAACCGTTGTAATCCCCCAGATGGTTATATTAATTTGTCTATTAACCATAACGATGCTTTCCGTTAAGCAAGAACAACACCTACATAAAATAACCTTTGATAATGCTGTATCACGTTTTCATGGGACATTAGTAAATGATTTGGCAGATTATTTACTAGTCAGTAAAATTCTTAAAGGTATTTTTGATAGCTCTTTATTTGTCAGTAAAGAAGAATTTTCCACTTTTACAGCACCATTATTAGCCCGCCACTCTAATTTACTGGCGCTGGAATGGATACCTCTTGTTAGAGATAAAGATAGAAAAAAATTTGAACAAGAAATCGGCAATGGCTTTTCTATTTTAGAAAGCACTTTAGACAGACAGCTTATTCCTGCAAAAAAACAAGCTTATTATTACCCTATTCTGTATGCGGAGCCAATTAATAAAAATAGAAAAATATTGGGTTTTGATATTATCAACAACCCGAATGCTGAAAAATTACTAAACAAAATAAAAGAAACAAGACAGACTCTTTTTTCATCCCCTATTTGGTTGCTTCAGGATAATGCAAAGATGACTGCTTATATTGTTTACTCCCCCGTGTACAATAAAAAAGACCCTCTAATACTGCAAGGTGTTGTGGCTAGTGTTTTTAAAATTAACCAGACTATCAATCAACTTTATTCAATTAAAGACAGCCTTTTTAATCTGCAAATTGAGGATCAAAAACAGATTGTTTACAGTAATTATCCAAAAGACCTGCCTCATGGTATATCGTTTGATTTAATGCAACAAGAACGAAGCATTGACCTTACAAACCGGCAATTAATAATCCGCTACATACCCAGCATTAATCATTTGCAACACCAAAAAACATGGACAGTCTGGTTGCTATTGCTGGGTGGCTTTTTGTTTTCCAGTGTTAGCAGTATTGGATTATTAATGCTTACAGGACATAGCCTTAGAACAGAAAATTTAATTAAACAGCGCACTGCAGAACTCTCAACTGCCAAAAAAACCCTGCAAAATCAAAATAAAAAATTACAACAAGCCAATAAAGAAGTATTGCTGGCGGTTAAAGCCAAAGATATTTTTCTGTCTAATATGAGCCATGAATTACGAACACCATTGAATGCTGTTTTGGGATTTGCACAAATACTTGAAATGGAGCCTTTGTCTAAAGAAAATACAGAATCAGTACAATATATTTTAAAAAGTGGCCAACATCTACTGCATTTAATTAATGATGTTTTAGATTTAACAGCCATTACATCCGGGAATCTCCCCTTTATCTTAGAAAATATTGCTATTGATAAAATTGTTAAGGACTGTTTGATCATTCTCAGGCCCTTAGCTGACAAAAAAGGAGTTACAATCAATACACAGAATATCTCTCCTTGTTATATAACGGCCGATAGTAGACGATTACAGCAAGTCATCATCAATTTATTAAGTAATGCGATTAAGTATAATCATCCACAAGGAAGCATTTCTTTATCACTTGATTCCATCAATAATAGGGTTCGTTTAAAAATAACAGATACAGGAATCGGTATTACAAAAAACAAACTTAAAGATGTTTTTGTTCCTTTTAATCGTCTAGGTCAAGAAATGTCTACAATCGAAGGTACGGGAATTGGACTGACAATCTGTAAGGAATTGGTTAAAGAAATGTCTGGCGAAATTGGAGTTGAAAGCCAGGAAGGCATTGGCTCTACTTTTTGGGTGGAATTTGATTGTATTTCTTAAGGAGTGAGGATTAAATAAGTTCCCGAAATTTGACACAGAATTTTGATTTCACAGGAGTGCTAATAAAATAGGCGCATAGCAAGCTACGTAACTATTTTATTAGTGCTTCTGTGGAATTAAAAGGCAAGTCAAAATCGGGAACTTATTTAATTTTCACTCCTAAGGACACCCCTATTAAAATTTACACAATCATGAATGCTTTTTTGTAAGTTCCTTTCAGCTAAAAATGACTTTAGCTTAAAATGCCAAAATAGAATTAGACTTAAAATTCACCCATAATTGATCGGCTAAAGATATATCTAACTCTTTAAGTGCTTGCTTAGTAATTAAAACCTGGAATATTTCACCTGCTAAAAGGGTGATTCTTATTTTACCCATTTCATCCACAATCCCTGTCACTTTGCCTTTAAATTGATTACGCATACTGGATTGAATTAACTCTCTTGACAGTACAATCTCATTCGGATCAATTGACACATGTTGATAACTTTGTTGCTCATCTGCCAACAAAATTTGTATTTTTCCCGTATCAAATAAATGATTTTTTACTACCCCATGATAAAGATTAATCAATGGAGTTTTGACTAATTTCCCCTTTATCAGGGAAATAACATCATCTGCAATGGCAATGCCTTGTAATCGGTTATGGGTACTAAAAATAAGGGTTTTATTATGTTTTTTTACATAGCTGTGAATAAATTGTTCCAACCATTGCTCACTACTGTGATCTAAATAGCTAAATGGTTCATCCATTAATAACACATCTGGGTTAGTGATAATTGCTCGCGCTAATGCGACTTTTTGTAATTCGCCTCCCGAAAGCGTTTTTGCTTGTTGCTGGCTAAGGTGATTGATCTGTATCTCATCCAAAACTTTATGAATTGATATTAAACTATCAATTTTTTTGTTATGTAGTTTTAATGCTAACGCTAAATTTTCAATGAC
>JAGLUC010000404.1 GCA_023134955.1 Methylococcales bacterium
ATAACGGCGTGCGACCTGACCCCTGCATCCACTGTGACCCCTGCATCCACTTTTTCTCGTCCCCTTTTTCTTATGGCAGTAATTAAGGTAGGTAATCAAACAACATCACACCATGAAAATAAAGCTTTTGAATAATCATTTGCAATAAATACGCTATATGTAGAAAAATCATTCTCCAGCAATAAAACCTTATTATCTAAAACCGTATTTTTCGAGAAATACTCTTTCATCCGCATTAAGGATTTTTCTGGGGATTCTTCCAGTTGGCCATGATAAGACCCCATAATATTAAACAGCTCTTTGAGTCGCCCCTCAAGAACCTTATCACTGAGTTTTTTCAACTCAAAGCCCTTGCTCTCTTTTTCATAGCCACCGTCAATCACCTCTAACAGTGTTTGCTCATTGAACTCTTGTGCTTCTACCCAAAGAGATTTTAGTGCCTGCTCATCAGAAGCATAAGAATCATCTGTAATTACCAACAACATATTCCCGATCCCTTCATCTTCCGATCTTACCTCATAAGATTTTGTAACCATAAATTCTCTCTATAACGGGTGGCCTTGAAGCCAGATACCATCTTTAACGTAATACTGTATTTTTATCACGCCAAGATTCAGCGTTCCTTTTTTCTTACCCCTGCTCTTGATCCAAGACAGATACAACGAGGCACTTACATATGATTCGCTCCAGCTATCAGGAAACATCGTTGATTTCTTACGCCTATACCTACCAGTCTTTGTATCCGCCACATTGACCCAAGCTTTATACACACCGCTTAGTTTTTTCCATAGTACCTGTTCAACAGTTGAAACTCCAGCCCCAGCGACACTTGATGATAATGCTGTACTGTGAAACCCTTTGGCCGTTCTATTTTTAATTTCCCCATAGAAAATGTGTTTTACGTCTACAACTGGCACTTTACATTTAATTTTATTACACGGCTCTTCTACGGTCTTGTGTATAAAATCTGAAATTGATAGTCATTTAATCAATCGATATTAAGTGTATTTTTTAAGTAGAAAGAGCGTCTGTATTATGCTCTTTTAGCATCAAGCTCAGGACAATTTAATACATCAAGACAGAGAAGAGTCTAATCACAACAAATAATAACTATATATTCAATGCCTTAATAAATATCAGTAATCACCACTTATTATCATTATTTACTCACTAATGGACAACTATTTTTAATGATTTAATTAAAGAAACACCCTTTTCAACTCTTCCTTTTAATATAACAAAGTTTTCAAATAACTCCTTTTTACACTCGCCACCAAAAACTTACACATCATTCTGAGGGTCAAACTCCCTCTCGGGACACCATAAGAATAGTTATAGGGTATAAATGCGGTAATCCAGATGAAAAATGAACTACCGCACACACTATTAACCTTAATGATTTAAGTTATAACAAATCTAAAATCAGGAACAATATAACCGTTAAGCCTAAACCACAATAGATGACACCATTAACACTGGTATAAAGCTTCATATTGCCACCCTCAGGTAGTTTTTTAAGCGCATCAATATGTTTGATAACGGGGTAAGCGCCATTAAACTCAAGAGCAACTACTACTGCAACGGCAAGAATAAAAGCCAAAAAACTAAAGCTATGAGGGTAATGCGCAGATGCTCCCATGAAAAATAACATGGGAATAGAGAATAACGTATTAGTTCTTGATGCTAATCCTGCTGTTGCTAATGCGTCTGCCGCCTCAGGTAAAGCCTTGCCACCACCAGCCACTTGCTTAGCCGATGCCATGACAATTTGTTGATTAGGCCAAATAATTAACCAGACATTTAAAAACATAAACAATCCAAGTAGTGCCCCCAGATAAATATCCATGGACATTCCACCGCCTTTAACAGAGAAAATACCTAGTCCAGTTATTAAGGTGAACATCGCTCCCCAACGAAACCACCACAAAGCCTTCGGTACTAATTTTTGAATAGCATCAGATTTTGATGATGCATCAGCTTCTTTAAAATATTCAGTCTGGACAAAGTTAAAATAATAAAGTAAACCTATCCAAGTAATACCAGCCATAAAATGCCCCCACCTCAGTAGCATTTCTAAACCAAGTTTGGTCGTAATCAAATCCATAACAACACCTCTTTTTTATAATTATTGTAAAGTCACATAATGCAAAGAAAATGTGAACAGGGAGTATAAGCACAGACAAGGTTTTAAGGTCAAATAATAAATATAAATCGACCTTCTATATTTTATACGTATCACAAGCAATGCCTTGCCAGTAAAGCCTTAAACTACTTACTAAACAAAAATAATTTAATCTATTAATGGGTAAAATACCGTCATCATTGACTGACTCATATCTGCCTATCAATTTAACTAAAAAGAGGCAAAGTAGATTTAATCAGATGTTTTTACTGTTAGTTACTCTAGCCTTTTTTCTTATCAGGCTTTTGATTTTATATAACGCATAGTCCTACAATATTCTGATAAAAAACCCCAGCAATAAAATAAAGAAACCTCCAATTTCTGCAACCATTAAAGAACCCATAATTATTTTATCGCCAGAAGGGTTATCAGAGTCACGAAGTTGATTATTGGTTTCATTTACGATACCCAACTTTATGTAATGAAAAATGGCAATAGCAAAGAATAGCAAAGGCGCAATTGTTGCAAGGATATTCACCCAGTTTGAAAAAATACTGAAATATGCAAAAACTGCAACAAGAAGAGCTGCAAAGGAATACAAAAATGATGCTCTATGTGCTATATCCACATAGTAAGGTGCTTTAAAATCTTTGCTCTTGATCATGCATGAAAATTTCCAGGCACCTGTTAATAACCCCGTCATAAAAAATATACCTGCACATGAAATCGCGATAATTGAGGCTGTTTGATTTAGTATTGAATCCATTGCTGCTCTCCTGATAAAGTGATTAATAGACTTTCAATTCATTGAGCGATTATTTTAACGATGTTGATTAAGAAAAAATTGTACAAAGTGGCTGTTCCTGAAAATCAATATGTTTTCCGGGCTAACCTTTTTATGTGGCCGGGTTGCACTTTATTTTTTGGGCCTTTGCATGCTTTAGATTTTCATTCAATGGGGGCAATAGCGATAAACGTGGGACTTTACCAACCATTTCTAATGAAGACCATAAATGGAATGTTTAAACCCTACCATTGTGCCATTATTCCTGCTGGCTGCAAGCATGAATTAAATGCGTTTGGGAATATTGTTGCTAGTCTGATTATTGAAAAAAATTCTACTGAATATACCTACCTCAGAAAACTTGCTCCTTTTCACACATCCAAAATTACTAACTTAGCTGATTCTAAATGGATAGAATGTTTTCAAAAGATTTACCAACAAAAACCGACAAAAACAGAAATTTACCAGTTACTCAATCAGCTACTAAATGCAGACAATGAGACTGATAAAAATGTAGACCCTCGCATTGACAGAACAATGGAAACTATTCGGCTTGACCCTGGAAATGACTTTAGTCAAGAATACTTGGCTGCTTCCGTGGAACTTTCTTCCTCCAGATTTAGACATTTATTTCGAGAGCAGTCAGATGTTTCATACCGTCGGTACAGGATGTGGCAACGAGTAGTGTCAGCGATGAATATTCTGCACAAAGTTGATAACCTGACTTATGCCGCTATGGAGGCTGGGTTTACAGATTCAGCACATTTTAACCGCTGTTTTCGAGATACTTTTGGAGTAAACCCATCTCTTGTATTTAAAAATATGGACAGGTTTGAAACCTGACTATTATTCTTAAGTGACTTTTCTGATAACCTGATATAGCCAGTTTTTCGGGACAACTTACCTATTTATTTTAACATCAGGGAATTTTTCATTAACAAGTTACTATCCTTCTATAATGCAGAAAAATCATATACCCTGAATTCAAGTCAAAATTCTACTATAGCCAATTAAAGCAGAAATTCTTCTCTGTTTATTAAAGTTATGGCTTGTTTCTCTGCATCTAACTTATGTTGTGCGGTGTTGTATCCCCACAAGGCTAAAAATAACTTCACTGTCTTTAACTTGTCATTTTTTATAATTTTTAACAAGGTGGGTAACATGTCTTCCACAAAATAAATTGTTTCATTCTTATGTTTGCTCACCAAATCTGTTAGCACAGCCTCTTTGCTCATATTCCTGCCAAGTCCAAAAATTCTTTCGTCGGCTAGTTGAATATTGTTTGCTTGTAATATCTGTTTTACAAAACGCTCTTGTTTGGTGGTGATAATATACCAAGTATCTTGACTGGGAATCTGTTGTAGCTTCTCTGCTATTCTGGGGAAGAGTGGATTCATCTCCACCCATTCAGTCATATTTTCATTAATCCAGTGATCTCTGGTTTCGCCAAAGAGTTTTTTTAATTGGTCTATATTCAAAGCAGAGTCTTTAAGCACTTGCTGAGTTTTTGCCTGATAATCTTCCATAATGGCTTTAACTGTTTCACCATTATTTAATAATCTGACAATTAAAATAGCTTCATAACCCGTTCCCATGATGGGACGAATTTCTCTAAACTGGGCTGATAGTTCTTTTGTTGGTAATGCTGTGGAAAAGTCATTCCATATTTGTGAAGCTGCTTTCCAGCCTGAAATACCCGTTTCTAATGCACTATCACAGATTACACCATCAAAATCTAATGCATAAATAATTGCTTGTTTCATGAATACCTTGATTTAACTTTTGTATTGAAAATGGAATTAAATTTCCATAAAACCGTGCAAGCCCCTTTTTGATTTAACAGCTAACCAATTTTTTAAATAGACTATCTCTTCAGTCTGTTCCAAATCATCCAAGCTTTGTTTGTTTTTTAATAATCTATAAGCTGAGGCTAAAACCTTATAGCGATCACCTGTAATTCCAGCCCTTCTTAAGCCAATTGTATTCAAACGATAATGCTTAGGCGGTCTATTGCCTATCAACATAAAAGGAATCACATCTTTATTTAGCCCAGTTGTGCCTTGCACGATGGCATAAGAGCCTATTCGGCAAAACTGGTGTGCCACTACGCCACCGCCCACAAAGACATTGTCACCAATTTCTACAAATCCACCAATAGCCACATTATTGGCAAAAATAGTATTATTTCCTATGCTGGAGTCATGGGAAACATGACTGTTATTCATAAAAAAACAGCCTGAACCTATTGAGGTAATTCCTTCTTCAACCGATGCTCTATGTGCAGTAAAGCCTTCTCTAAACACATTGTTATCGCCTATTTTTAACCATGAGATGGTCTCAGCTTTAAAGCTTATGTCTTGAGGTAATCCACCTAAAACGGCATGTGGATGTAATATATTTCCATTGCCCATTTTGACATAGGGTTGAATCACTGCATGTGCGCCTAATTGACAGTCATCCCCCACCACCACATTATCTTCTATCACTGCAAAAGCACCTATTTTGGCATTTTCCCCTACCACTGCTGTAGCTGATATATAGGCGGTTGGGTGTATATTTTGTGTCATTTAATTAGCCTCGTGGATGATATTCTTTATGTAATAATTTTAATCGTTCCTGTGCAATATGGGTATAGATTTGTGTGGTAGACAGGTCTGAATGTCCTAATAATAATTGCACTACACGTAAATCTGCACCATGATTTAGCAAGTGAGTAGCAAAAGCATGTCGTAAGGTATGTGGTGATATTTTTTTGCTTATCTCTGCCTTTTTTGCATAACGTTTGATAATATGCCAAAAAGCTTGTCGAGTCATATCTGAGCCTCGTTTCGTGACAAACAAATAATCACATTGTCGCTCAGCAAGAATATCAACTCTTGCTCCTGTCATATATTGCTCTAACCAGCTCATCGCTTGTTCACCCACAGGGACTAAGCGTTCTTTACTACCTTTTCCCATCACTCGGACAAAACCTTGCCTGAAATTTACTTGCTCAAATTTCAAACCTATCAATTCTGATACTCTTAATCCTGTGGCATAAAGCAATTCCAGCATAACTTTATCTCTAAATCCCAAAGGATCTGTTATTTCTGGCGCATCTAATAATGAATCAACATCTGTTTCAGATAATGACTCTGGTAATACTCTGCCTATATGAGGTAGCTCTATTAAAAGAGTTGGGTCAACTTTAATACTGCCTTCTCTCTGTAAATAACCATAAAAACGACGTAGACTAGACAAAATACGTGCAGATGAGCGACTTCCTACACCTTGCTTATATCGACTTGCCAAAAATGAGGTAATGTCTGTTTCTTTGACTTCAACTACAGCTTTTCTTTTCAACCATTTAGCAAAAATGTTTAAATCACTGCCATAAGCCGCTAATGTATTTTGGCTTAATCCCGACTCAACCCATAAAGCATCTAAAAACAAATCTATTTGTTCTACCGAATCTTTCATTATTAATAGTTCTTAATCATTAGATCGGCTTTTTCAATAGCCAGTAGTTTTTTCTTGATTTCAAATAGCTCACCACTGGTCTCCCCCATATACCCTCCTAACCCTGAAACTGATACTACTCTATGACAAGGTATTATTCCTGGAAAAGGATTATCTCTACAGGCATTAGCAACTGCTCTTGCACCAGAACTAATTTTATTGGCTATTTCAGAATAACTAAGGACTTCCCCTGCGGGTATTCTACAAATTTCAACCCAGACTTTATTTCTAAAAACCGACCCCTGTTTTTGTAGATTAACCGTCAAGTTATATTTTGCAGGATTATTAATATACTGCTGTATTTTAGTGTTTTTTAAATTTTTATTATTAATCAAAGGAACATCAAGCCAAGTCGTTCTGCTAATAACATCACCAGTCTGATAGACAACTAATTTTCCAGCACAGGTACCCACTGTAAAGTTGCTTTCCGTTTTGTCTTCCTGCTCTTCCTTTTCTACCCAGCATATTGTTATTGGCATATTAATTAACCTCGCCAGCTTTAATTTGATTTGTAGAGCGCGGCTTCAGTCCGCTATAAGCAGAATGATAATCTAATTTAGTCAAGCATTGCGGACTGAAGACCGCTCTACAATGCACACCAAAACTAATATACTATAAATTACCTAAAACCAAAAAACATTAAATTCCAGGCAAAAAAAAGGCAGCTAAAAAGCTGCCTTTTTTCATTAGGGAAAGTTGACTTACCCTAGTTTTTCTTTAATACGCGCTGCTTTACCAGTTAAATCACGTAAGTAGTACAATTTAGCTCTACGTACTGCACCACGACGTTTAACTTCAATTCCACCCACCATTTTACTGTGTGTTTGAAATACACGCTCAACACCAACACCGTGAGAAATTTTTCTTACCGTAAATGCTGAATTTAATCCACGGTTACGTTTTGCAATTACCACACCTTCATAAGCCTGTAATCTTTCACGATCCCCTTCTTTTACTTTAACTTGTACAACAACAGTGTCACCTGGTCCAAACTCAGGAATATCTTTCTTTAACTGTTCTGCTTCTAATATATCAATAATATTTGTCATTACCACGCCCTATAAACATCAAATTTAACTTATAAAGAACACAACTCAATGAATCAATCTGACTCTTGCTTTTCGTTCCTAAATTCTTTCAACAAAGCATCCTGCTCTGCACTTAATTGTTTTTTTTCCAATAAATCAGGTCTTTTTAATGATGTTCGCCCTAAAGCTTGTTTCATTCTCCAACGATCTATTAACTTATGATTTCCACTTAGCAATTGTTCTGGAACATCACCTAACTCGCTCTGTTCTGGTCGAGTGTAATGAGGAGTATTCAGCAATCCGTTCATAAATGAATCTTGCTTTGCAGATTCCTCATCCCCTAAAACACCAGGAATCAATCTTGTTACTGCATCTATAACGACTAATGCAGCTAATTCGCCACCACTGATAACATAATCACCCAGTGACCATTCTTCATCACAGACTTTATCAATAAAGCGCTGGTCAATTCCTTCGTAACGTCCTGCTACTAAAATAAGTTGTGACGTTTGACTGGTTTCTATCAACAAACTTTGTGTTATTTGTCTGCCCTGAGGGCTTAAAAAAACAACTTTACAATCTGGAGTTTTCTCAGCCTCTTTGGCGGCATTAACTGCATCACAAAGTGGTTGATATTTCATTACCATCCCAGGGCCTCCGCCATAGGGACGATCATCAACTGTACGGTGTTTATCTTTTGTATAATCTCTAGGATTCCAGACCGATAAGCCAACTATATCTTGCTCTATCGCTTTACCTGTTACGCCGTAACTGGCTCCCTGTTGAATCATTTCAGGAAAAAGCGTAACTATATCAAATCGCATACAAAGTTATTAAAAATCAGGATCCCAATCAACAATCATTTGACTGCTACCAAGATCAATTTTTTTAACAACCTGTTCCAGTAAAAATGGAATCAAGCGTTCTTGCTTATCATCTTTCACAACCAGCACATCATTTGCGCCCGTTTCAATAAGATGATCAACTTGACCTAAATTAACACCTTGCTCTGTTTCTACAGATAAACCGACAAGGTCTGCCCAGTAATATTCACCCTCTTCAGGTTCAGGTAACTGATCTTTCTTAATCAGTATTTCCCAGCCTGTATAAGATTCTGCAATATTTCTATCAGAAACACCTTCGATACTGGCAACAATTGACTTCCCTTGTTGTTTTCCATTAAGCAATTTTACTTCTTTAGTTTCACTGCCTTTTTTTAGAATCCAGGGTGAATAACTTAGTATATTTTCTCTTGGATCTGTCAGTGAATAGACTTTAACCCAGCCTTTAATACCAAAAACACCAGATATTTCACCAACATTTAACAGTTCACTATCGGACAAAGTTTTTATGCAGCAGCTTTACTTGCGTCTTTAAGTAATTTAGCAACACGGTCAGAAGATTGTGCGCCTACAGATTTCCAATAATCAATGCGTTCATTCTCTAAACGTAATTTTTCTTCACCACCACGAGCAAAAGGGTTAAAAAAACCTAAACGCTCAATATAACGTCCATCACGGCTGTTTCTGCTGTCTGTCACAACAATGTGATAAAAAGGGCGGTTTTTCGAGCCACCTCTAGCAAGACGAATAGTTACCATGTAAATACCTTAAAAATATTCGATCAAAATTCAATCTGCCTATTCTACGCGATTTTCAATATATGTGAAGTGTAATATTAGAAATAATTTAAGTTATTTAATAAATTTATACCTTACTCTGCCTGATAAACGTCCATTATAGGTTTTGCTAACAATATTTATTACATCCTCATACCGCGCATATTGCCTTTAATACCGCGCATCATATTTGTCATATTCCCTTTGGCAAACTTTTTCATCATCTTCTGCATCATCTTATGCTGTTTCAAAATTCGGTTTACATCCTGCAATTCTTGCCCTGAGCCTGCTGCAATGCGTTTTTTACGGCTGCCTTTAATTAAATCCGGATGAGCTCTCTCCTGCAAGGTCATAGAGTTAATCACTGCAATTTGTCGCGCTAACGCCTTATCATCAACCTTATCTTTCATATCTTGAGATACGCCACCCATACCAGGCAATTTATCCATCATAGCGCCAACACCGCCCATATTTTGCATTTGCAACAACTGGTCTTTGAAGTCATTAAAATCAAAACCCTTACCTTTTTTAATTTTTCTGGCGAGCTTCTCAGCTTTCTTTTTATCTGCTTTTTGCTCGATCTCTTCAATAAGAGAAAGCATATCCCCCATACCTAAAATACGGGAGGCAATACGGTCAGGATGAAAAGGCTCTAAAGCATCTGTTTTTTCGCCTGTACCGATAAATTTAATCGGTTTACCTGTTATTTGCCTGATAGATAATGCCGCGCCACCTCGCGCATCACCATCCGCTTTGGTTAAGATCACACCAGTTAATGGCAAGGCATCGTTAAACGCTTTTGCAGTATTTGCGGCATCCTGTCCTGTCATACTATCGACAACAAACAAGGTTTCAACGGGGTTAATCGCTGCATGTAGCTGCTTTATCTCCCCCATCATTTCATCATCAACATGCAGTCGACCCGCAGTATCGACAATAACCACATCCAGAAATTGTTTTTTGGCAGCATCAATTGCCTTATTTGCAATGTCGACTGGTTTTTGAGAAACATCACTATCAAAAAACACTAACTCAAGATCATCCGCCAATGTCTGTAATTGTTTAATCGCCGCAGGGCGATAAATATCAGCACTGACCACCCCTACTTTTTTCTTTTTATTATGCTTTAGCCACCGACCTAACTTAGCAACAGTGGTTGTTTTACCTGCACCTTGTAGACCAGCCATCAGGATAATAGCAGGAGGGTTAGCAGCAAGATCTAATTCTTCATTAGCTTCCCCCATCACTTTAACCAGCTCAGCCTGAACTAATTTAGTTAATGCCTGCCCTGGATTCAAGCTACTCTGCACTTGTTTCCCCAGCGCACCTTCTTTAATTTTTTCAATAAAATCAGTCACCACAGGTAAAGCAACATCAGCTTCTAACAACGCCATACGAACTTCGCGCAATGTATCTTTAACATTGCTCTCAGTTAATTTACCTTGGCCTTTTAAATTTTTAAGCGTACTGCCTAATCGATCGGTTAAATTATCAAACATAGAAATTATTTTAATATTATTGGGATATTACAGATACACTAGTAGTGCGTCAATGTTGTAATGGCGAGTAAAAAACACATTGGCTCTTAAGCCCTCTCCTGCTGGAGAGGGAGGGGTGAGGAGAAACAAAACAATTCTCTTCTTCAAAATTCTGTTAATTATTCAATAGGTAAAAAGATATTGAATTACATGCTTTTAATTTCTCCTCACCCAAACCCTCTCCAGCAAGAGAGGGCTTAAGAACAAGAACCCGTCAATACAATATTGATGGGCTACTAGAAGCTCATCAACACTCAATACTGGCGCGCGGATCTTTAGTCCGCCTTGAAAAAATCAGGCTAAAGCCCTGCGCCCCGTATCAACTTGCTTAGTTAAGCACAGAGCCTTGATACAACGGGATTGGTATAACTATAACATTGATGAAGTACTAGGACTATTTTGCACAATATATTACCATATGATACAGCATATCTTTTTGATTTTTCCTTACACTCACTAAATCTGGTACGCATCATGAGTTCTACCATTATTGGCATAAGTACAATCTGCCTCTATTTAATATCTACCAGCTACATGGGCAAGGAGTTCAATCAAAAAACACCCTCTCGTATCGCCATTACCCTGGCATGGCTAGCTGTATTATCTCATACCAGTTATAATATCTTGTTATTTAGTCAAAATAGTAGCTTTAATTTTAGTTTTTTTCACACTCTTTCATTCATCTCATCATTAGTTGCACTATTACTGCTTTTAGCTTCCATAACTAAACCTGTTGAAAAGCTTGGAATAGTCATCTTTCCAATCGCGGCTATTATGCTAAGTCTTGATATGATATTTTTTGCTAGTAATCGCAGTCTGCAACAATATGACTGGCAAATGAACATCCATATTCTGACATCAATTACAGCTTTTAGTTTATTCAGCATTGCGGCATTACAGGCAATATTACTGACCATTCAAGACAAACGACTCAAAAACCACTCTACCAATAGCATCATCCATGCTTTACCCCCACTACAAACCATGGAAACATTATTATTTCAAATGATTGGTACAGGCCTAGCATTTCTTACACTATCGCTTATTAGCGGATTTGTTTTTATTGAGGATTTATTTGCTCAACACCTGGTTCACAAAACAGTGTTATCTATTTTTGCCTGGCTGATTTTTTCTGGATTATTACTAGGTCGCATCCATTACGGATGGAGAGGACAAACGGCTATGCGCTGGACACTAGCAGGGTTTATTTCTTTGTTATTAGCCTATTTAGGCAGTAAATTTGTTTTAGAGTTGATTTTAAAAATCAATTAGACCGATCAAACCCATTCGCACCTGATTAATTCAAGTTATCTTTAAATACAAGATACTGTTCGCATTTAAAGG
>JAGLUC010000405.1 GCA_023134955.1 Methylococcales bacterium
ATAGAAATTGCCAAATGCTGTAATGTGGAATTAATTTTGGGCAAAAACTATTTACCAGATTTTCCCGTGCCAGAGAGTATGACACTGGATCAAGTGTTTATAGAAGCATCGCGTAAAGGTCTGGTCGAACGATTAAAACAATACCCAGCCACAGGGGTGGGTAGTGATGAAGAAAATCTAAAAGTCTATGAAAACAGGTTAGAAGTAGAACTGGCTGTGATTACCGAAATGGGCTTTCCTGGTTATTTTATGATTGTTGCTGACTTTATTCAGTGGGCTAAAAATCAGTCAATTCCTGTTGGCCCTGGACGTGGGTCGGGAGCAGGGTCACTGGTTGCTTATGTACTTAAAATTACCGATCTTGACCCCATTGAATTTGACTTGCTATTTGAGCGGTTTTTAAACCCTGAACGGGTGTCTATGCCAGATTTTGATATTGATTTCTGCATGGATAGGCGTGACGAGGTGATTGATTATGTGGCGAGACATTACGGACGAGATCATGTGTCGCAAATTATTACTTATGGATCAATGGCGGCGAAGGCGGTCATCCGTGATGTAGGGCGAGTTTTAGCTTTTTCTTATGGTTTTGTTGATGGTCTGGCTAAATTAATCCCCTTTGAAATAGGCATGACGCTAACAAAAGCGTTGCAGGAAAATCCTGAGCTAAAAGAGCGTTATGAAACCGAGGAGGATGTTAAGGTCTTATTGGACAGAGCACTTTCTCTGGAAGGAACTGTCCGTAACGCAGGTAAACATGCTGGCGGCGTTGTTATCTCCCCCTCCAAATTAACTGATTTTTCAGCACTTTATTGTGACCAGGACGGTAGCAACCTGGTGACTCAATTAGACAAGGATGATGTTGAAGCGGTTGGACTGGTTAAATTTGATTTTTTAGGGCTGCGAACCTTAACAATTATTGACTGGGCTTTACAAACCATTAATGCTCGCAAACGACTGGCTGGCGAGCCTGAGATAGATATTACTCAAATTCCACGGGATGATCCAGCAACCTATGAAATTTTTGAGAAATGTCAGACTACTGCCGTATTCCAGTTAGAATCAAGAGGCATGAAAGAGTTGATTCGCAAGCTTAAGCCCGATTGTTTTGATGACATTATTGCCCTCGTCGCATTATTTAGACCAGGTCCTTTAGAATCTGGCATGGTTGATGACTATATTAATGTAAAACATGGTGCTAAAGCTGAATATGCACACCCTCTACTCGTCCCCGTATTAAGTCCAACCAATGGCGTTATTCTCTATCAAGAACAAGTCATGAGTATTGCCCGAGAATTAGCTGGATATACCTTAGGCGGAGCGGATATGCTACGTCGAGCTATGGGTAAGAAAAAGCCAGAAGAAATGGCTAAGCAGCGGACAATTTTTACTGAAGGTGCAATTAATAATCAGGTTGAAGAATCCGTAGCCACTTATGTGTTTGATTTGATGGAAAAGTTTGCAGGTTATGGTTTTAATAAATCGCATTCTGCTGCCTATGCTTTAGTTGCTTATCAAACAGCCTGGTTAAAAAGGCATTATCCATCAGCCTTTATGGCTGCGGTGATGTCCTCAGATATGGATAACACTGATAAAGTGGTGATTTTGATCGAAGAATGTAAGGAGATGTCATTAACCGTTTGTCCGCCAGATATTAACCTTTCTCATTATCAATTTACGGTTAATGACAAGGATGAAATTGTTTATGGAATTGGTGCGATTAAAGGGGTAGGTGAGTCAGCAATTGTCGATTTGCTGAAAGAAAGACAAGAAAATGGTTTGTTTTCCGGGCTGTATGATTTATGTAAGCGAGTTGAATTGCGAAAAGTAAATCGGCGAGTGCTAGAGGCTCTTATTAAAGGGGGGGCTTTTGATAGCATTGATGATAATAGAGCAGCACATTTGGCAGAATTGACCACCGCACTACGGGTAGCGGATCAGCACGGAAAAATGAGTCGAGCAGGTCAAGGTGATATGTTTGGATTCTCAATGCAAGAGGATGAAAATGATGAACCAGAAGCTTATGCGACATCAGTTGAGCCGTGGACAGATAAAGAACGTCTGGATGCAGAAAAAACCACTTTAGGTTTATATTTAACAGGACACCCTATTGATCAATATGAAGCAGAATTGCAAAATATCAGGCATGGCACTATTGCTTCATTACTGGCTGATGCCGAAAGGTCAAAATCTAAAATGGAAGCCAGGATTGCTGGTTTAATAGTAGAAATGCGAACCAGGCAGACCAAAAAAGGCACGATGATGGGCTTTGCAACACTGGATGATAGAACCGGTCGATTAGAAGTTGCTGCCTTTAGCAAGACTTATGAAAAGTATCGTGATATTTTATCAAAAGATACCTTGCTGGTTGCAGAAGGCTCTCTAAGCATTGATGATTTTTCTGGTGGCTTAAGGCTAACGGCTGATAAACTCTATACCTTTGAACAAGCTAGAGAGAACTTTGCCAGAGCAATTGTTTTAAACTGGAATACAGTAGAAATAGCAGCTGATTTAAAATTATTTGTTGCCAAGTTGAAAGAAGCATTGCAGCCTTTTGTAGGTGGGAACTGCCCTATACAAATAGGTTATTGTTCAAATAATGCTAAAGCTTCTCTACAATTGGGTGATGACTGGCGAGTTCACCCAACTGATGAATTGATTTTGCGGCTTAAAAAATTATTGCAAATTGATAGTGTGGATATTAAATATCGCTAGTATTTACCAGTACTCTGGTAACTTTGGCTTGATAACGGAGTCCACTTTAGACGCTTGTTTATTCAAATAAAAACTTGATTTTAAATGAAATTAAAAAAATTACGAGATAATTATGAATATTGCGAAAGAAGAAGTAAGATCACTTCTTGATAATTTATCTGACGAATGTGTACTGGAAGACATTCAATATCACCTCTATGTTGTTGAGAAAATACAAAGAGGTATTGATAGGGGTAATGCTGAAGGGTTATTGAGTCAAGAAGATATGGAAAGGAAATTTAGCAAATGGACTGCAAAGTAACATGGTCACTATAGTGGCAATTATTCATGGAAAAAGGCTACTTGAAAATGTTTCAGAAAGGTTTGAGCAGACTATTCCCTAACTTTTAAGTGTTTTGTGAAAGTAAGCCTGATTGGTATCTACTCGCCCCATCCTGAACTTGAAAGATGCAGATCATTGATTTATCAGGACGCGTGAATACGTCCATGTAAGCTCTGGTGCAACATCCTTGTTGCACAAGCCTGATAAATCAACAACCTGCATCTTCCTTTTTAATGGGTGAGTAGTTACCCTGATTGTTTACCACGATTTTTATTGTGTAACTGAAAGAGAAAAACATCACAGAAACAAAGCCTTAGACACCTTTGAGGTTTTTTATAACTTGTAAATCAACTATATGGCGATAGAGCTGCCAATAGTTATTTCATGGTTAAGCGGACTAAAGACACGCTCTACAAATCATAACCCGTCTATAATGAACTACTAGGCACAGATCAATTACTGCGAGTGCAATATGATTTAAAAATGGTTTGTTGCAACCAATAAAGATAAAAGGCTTGGAAAATAATGAAAATTAAGGTGATTTTTTTTCTGGGGATACTCTCCATTTTAAGCTTAACAACCGTTCCCGATCGAATAGCTTTAAATTATCTTAATGATGCTTTGGCTACATCTGCAACAGCCTATGTGGCTGCCAGAGGCATTAATGCAACCATTTCCGTTGTGCAAGATGTTGAGTTTAGTATTGGTGTTATGTCAGGTTCTCCAGGTGAATTGCTCGACCCACTGAATGATCTCATTGAGCGGTTTTCTACCGTTATGCTAGTGACAATAGCATCATTAGGCATTCAGAAAATCATGTTAAAAATATCAGCATGGATAGTGATCAAGGCATTGATTGCTATTGTGTTTTTACTACTTTTGATATTGCATGTTTACTATAAAGACAAGCTCACAGTTAATGCAGAAAACAACCTAAGTTTCTTTTACAAAGTACTGGTTTTTTCGTTGGTTTTACGATTATCAGTTCCCTTTATGGCGATGGCTAGTGGTTTTATGGAGACGGCTTTTATTGATGCTGAGATTAATGCCAATATTGCCGAGTTACAGAAAGTAAATGAATCGACAGAAAAACTATCTAAATTGGAGCATCAATTAAACCAGCCAAAGCAGATTGCCTCAAATGCTGGAAATAAAATACTTGATCAGAGTGTTGTCGGGTTTTTAAAGGATAGTGCTGAAACACTATTAAATTCTGCGTCTGAAGTGGTAGAAAAGTTAAATCCAAAAGAAAAAATTGAAGCTAAAATCAAGGCAATTAGAACACAATTGTCTGAATCTATATCCAGCACAATTAATCTTATTTCATTATTTGTTGTGCAGTCAGTTTTATTACCCATGATGTTTTTGTACATAATCTGGGTAGCAGGAAAGAGATTTTTCAGGTATGAGGCTTTGTCTTCTTGAGCATAATATTAATCGTTCCAAAAGTATTCGCAGTAATGAAAAAGTAGCCC
>JAGLUC010000406.1 GCA_023134955.1 Methylococcales bacterium
TACAGAGCGAAGCGGCGTATTGACTGCACAACTGCAGCGCCTTGTTAAAGGGCCTCATTTATTAAAATTTCTTTTTAGGACTTCAATGATTGGCGCATCATTTATCCCTTCAGGTATCACTGGTTCATCATCTTTATCAATAGCCATAACTTCCATATCGTTAGGGCCGACTTGCCATGCATCAACAACATTAATATGATGCTTTAGTATTGTTTTCCTATTCTTTGTAGAAATAGGTATCATCTTCTCATCTTTTACTATCGCATAACTTAAAAGATAGCTTTTTCTCTTTTTGAATTCTGACAAGAACATATCCAAATTTTTACTCGATAGTGGTGTCATTGTGTTTCTTCTGGCTATAACTTGAACTGTTTTGCTAGTATTAAAGTTTGCATTTTCATTAATACAAACTCTATAGTGTGCAAGATCATGTTTATTTATGTTTTTGACTATAGTGATTTTTAGTCTGTCATTTTTATCCTCATTACCAAGTTCATTTTCTAAGTCAGAAAATATATTTAATGCAGCATTCTCATCCTCAAAGAGAAAGATTAATTCAATAGTTCCATTTGGATAAATTGCGAACCCTGTCCCTCGCCATACGGTTCTATCCCATAGTCTGATTTTGATAAGGTCTTGAACCTGCACATCTTTATGAGTGAGATTCTCTGTATTTATCAAATCTGTTGGCGGGTCGCCATTACCTGGCCTTAAACCCTTTAATGGCTTTGCCTTAGGTTTAACCTTTGGGAAATCACCATCCCATGGTTTAGAGCGTATTAGGTCATATTTTTTATAGCCTTTATTATTTAGAAGCGACTTAATTTGAGTCACAGCATCGTTACCCATTATGTTTTGTAGTCCTATAAAACATGCTCCAAATGATACTGAACGCTCTAATGCTCGATCATCACCAAGCATTGTATCTATAGTTTTTTCTAGCTCTTTAGGCCGTACTAAATGTGCGAATACTTCGATTACAAAATTATGCAGCCACTTCTGGATAATACCCTGACCAGAAACATTCAACATATCAGATGTAAAAGAAGAGCAAAGAACATCAATTCTCAAGGGGGTAACTGAATCATCTATCTCATGTGAGATTGCTATCTCATCATCGTCATCGGCTGTAATTTCAATATCTAGTCGTGATTCAAATACAAATACTTGATCAACCATTGTTGTTGAGAAAAAACCTTCAATAACCGAAAGCAATGTTTCTGCAAGTTCTACTAACGGGGTTCGGAAAGGGAACGAAACAGTAATATTACAACCCATAACGCTAGAATATATAGAGCTATATCGTTCATCGCAGTTAATAATATCAGGTATTACTACCCCAATATCCATATCTCTGACGAGTTGTAAATATTCAATATGTTCTTGATCAATTTCAAGTTGATATTCTTGTTGAAGAATATTCTCATGGCCCAGTGCATGAAGCAACATAGCTCTACTAGAGAACAATTGATACTTGTCTAAAAGGTCAGGTAACTTAGAGAACAACTTAAGCTTATTAATATCAATATTAAGAATACACTGAGACAAGAAGGCATCAAAATTTTGAAGTTCTTTTTCAGTAAGTATTGCACTTTCAATATTAGAATCAACTATGCATGCGAACTCCCACCATGATAAGGCATAGTTAAGCCTACCAAGTTCAAGTTCAACCTTTGCGAGCCGGATATATATGTAGACCTGCACGGATTGTAATTCTCCGCTTTTCCAAAATTCATCGGTGACAATAGAGGCGGCTAACAACAGGTTTGCTCGTGAAGCCCACAGTAATCCGACCTTTCTATAGCATTCTGATAAAAGATTGAGGGCTACGTATAGATCTTTTTTTACTTCTTCTTTATAAAGTCCTATAAGTGATTTGCCAATGAGTTTAATTGCCTGATATGGCTCATTTGAATCTAGACGCCTTGCCCCCCTCTTTAAAGATAGAAGCGCTCCTTTAGTTTCTCCATCACGTTGTGACGCCTGTTCAGTAAAGTAGTTCAGTAGATGCTCATAGCTATCTAAATCACCAAACACACTGTCAAGCTCTGTGATTAGATCGCATAACTCATTGAATGAAAACCCGACCAGTACCTCACCTTCCTTAACTGTTACTAGTAATGAAGAAAATATCTTATTTGCGTCATCTACAGATTCAATTCCTTGTAGGTTTATTAACTCAATATATGTTTTGGACATTAACGCGTTGCTGGGCCTTTCATCCTTTTTAGCTAGCCCTAGGAGTACACTACTTGCTTCAGAAGCAAGTGATTGATAGTCGGTAAGATCCTCATCTTCGGAAGTGCGGCAATGTGTTGAGTAGAGGCCGAGCAAAGATATTACTTCACCCCATTGGCCAGAATGTCCAATTTTCTTTGCTAAGTCGAAGCAAAACTGAAGCTGCTCTCGAAACAAGGTTATATCTTCAAACCACCAATAAGCTGCCCATGCATACTGATAGTGCGCATTAAATTCATGAAATGACGTGCCGTATTTTTCTGAGGATACAACGGCTCTATCAAAAAGCCCTTTTGTTTCCGCAACCGGTTTCTCTAGCTCTTTTGATAGTATTGCGGTTTCAAGAAGCCAGTCTAATTGATGCGGAAGAATTTCGGATGCATTAACATGCTCATTTATGTCCTTTTCAACTTCATGGAGTCTAAGTGTTTTTGTGTAGTCGTTAGACCCTACTTCTATTTCTCTTCGCCAATCTATATCAATAGATAAAGTATCAATTGCTAGCTGCTCGTAACCATTGCTGAATATCTGGTCCATTATCCAGGAAACATCTAAGATCCGAACATCTATCCCAGTCTCCTTTGTTAGTGAGTCTTCTAAATCACTCCTTTGATTTGCTTTTGTGTACCTGTTTGTGACACAAAAAGCTTGTTTATAATCGCGATTGGTGGCTTTAATTTTCCTGACGTCGCTTCGACATTTTGCCTTCCAGTCTTCTTGAGTACTGACTGCAAAAGCCCATCTTTCTTTATTAGCGTTCTCATTAACACCGACGAACCAAAGGATTTTTGTTTGTTCTGATACGGGGAAAGTTTGCGTATCTACTTTACCATCACCACCCGCGACGGGGCCCGTTTGCTCAAGAAGATTAGGGCAAATGATTTTCTCGCAAAGTTTTTTAGCAAAATCTTCAAATGCTAACTCCAAATTTCTTTTGTTTAAAGTTGAAAGCTGAAACTCCAATACAGACCGATCTAACCTACCGACTTCTTTCCTAACAGAGTCTGAAAAACGCTCAGGCCTTCTGGCTTTCAAAAAGTCTTTTGGGGATAGCTTCTGTTGGTTTTCTATATCGGTTGTCATCCAACATCCATTTCTAATTATTATAAATATTTTCTGGGGCTAGTAAAAAAGGGGACGGAGGGATTATTATTTAACCACTTGCTGTAATTGATCAAAATTTAATCCCTCCGTCCCCTTTAATTTAGCGACTGACTTAACAGCTGCCATGACAGATGAAGTAGTCGACTTTGCTCATTGATTATTTTTTGGTTATTAAGTTAACCGAAAAAACACTCTAGTGCCTATTTACAGAGTTACGGCTCATATGTGTTATGTGACGGTTATTTTTGCACCAATTTTAAAATATTGCTAAATGCTTCAGGCAGTTGCGGCACACCAAGAACTATTGTAACTGTTGCTGCCACAGCTGTTAATGTATTTACAAGATTGACACCTAGGTCATTACCCGATAAATAATTTCTGTAGTCATCATTAGAGAATGCATGACCAAACATAATATCCACGCTATCCATTATTGGCTGCGCTCCAGTTATAGTATATTCGTCAATATGTAGAAGCATTTTATGTAAATTACCAGTAACATATTTTTTTATATCATCAGGTATATCTGACTCTACGGTCTCTTGCAAAAGTTTGTTTATTGAGTCTCTTAACTCACTTAGTTCTTCATCATTAAGTAGTTTAGTTATTGCTGTTGTCTGTAATAATTCTGTTGTTATGTTTAAGTAATTTAATGCGTGCCCATCTATCTGACCAATAAAGGTTGCCCATTGTCCATTTAAATCCTGTGTCATAAATGCTTTAGTAACTTGTGATTTCCAGTGATTACATGTTTTAAGTTGATTAGGGAAATCAGACTTAACAGTATTAATTATTTGATCTGGAAGCTCCATCATTTTACCAAGGCGTGACATTAAAAGCGCATGGTCGCTTGGGTCAACATTCAACAGCTCTTGCCATGCAGCTCTACATTTAGATGTAGAGCTAATTTTTTTACCATTTTCTAAAATTGAAAATAGTCTTGCTGATGGGTTATCTGAACGCATTATTTCCTCTTTATTTTTTCACATAACGACTCAGCTAACGGGCGCGGCGTTTTTCGCCGAGTCCGTGTTGAGCGCCTTGTTAGGGATATTTAATTTTTTAACGACAGATAATGCGCTACTACAAAGCTCCGTGCAGTTACTTGATACAGTATCTATTGTGGTAAATAGCTCTTCATAAGAGTTTTCTTCATCCTGTAAGTGCTCTGCAGCTTGCTCTTGATAAGAATACCATATGGATTCCCCTGAAAAGCATTCGCGTATTCGTACAATAAAACGGACGCTTTCCTTAACATCAATTCTATACGGAGAAAGCCTTGCCAAATTAAACTTAAGCGCTTCAATATTTTCATACATTTCAGAGTATGCGTTACCAGAATCTTGAAAAATATCTCCTAGATTTGGATTGCTTTTCCCCTGACTCTTAAAGTCTATGTTTGTTTTTAGGTTATTAACACAACTTTGGATTTTATGAAGTGATTTATTTAATTCTATGTATGTGAGGATTACAGAATCTACTACTTTAATTTTTTCATTTGATTGCAGCATTTCATGTTGCAGGGTTCTGTTTCTTTGTGATGAAATTTCTACTTGTCTCAATGCCCACCATATTGTTACAAGCCAGCCGAAAACACTTACTATTGAAGGAATCAATATTCGAGCTAACTCCCAGTTTTCTCGTTGCATAACAAGGTCTTCACCATGGATAATAGTTAATCCCATTAGCGTGGCCACACCGAGTGCAATAATTCCTGCT
>JAGLUC010000407.1 GCA_023134955.1 Methylococcales bacterium
ATCTGCATCTTTCAAGTTCAGGACGTGTAGATATTACTTTACGTTGTTTTTTTGCCACTTCTAAAAAAAACACCTGGCATCAATGTAATCAGTGCTGGCAAAATCAATAGTGAACTAACGCCAGCCAAAAACAAAATTGCAGCAATAAAGATTCCCACTGTCTGATAAGGCACTAATGGCGCAGCTAATAAAGGCAAAAAACCAACCCCGACAACAATGGCATTACGTGAAATTGCCATGGCAGGTTCATTAAACAGTGGTTTAATTGCAGCTTGCCATGAACCATACCTAGCGGTGTATTCTCTTGCACGACTTAAAAAGTGAATGGCATAATCAACGGCTAATCCAATACTTAATGAACTAAGTACAGCGACTGGCATGTCATAATCTTTACCAATTAAACCGATCATGCCATAAATCAAGCCAACGGTAATTGTTAAAGGAACCATGGATAATAAACCCCAGGCAATTGATCTAAACAGTAATATCATCATAAGCAATACCACAACAAAGCTACCTGAAAATGACTTAAACATGCCTGTTACCATTTTCTCCTGCCATACCACGTTAATATGAGTCAGACCAAACCAATTAGCCTGTAAATTATGAGGCATTGGGTGTGCTGCTATATATTCTGCAACCTGTTGTTCTACATATGCCATATCTTGATTATCACCACTTTTTAATTGTACCCATAAACTGCTCTTACGATAATCAGGTGTCACAAAGTGCCATAAATCATGAGGTCTATGACTATTTTGGTAAGTAATTAGAGTTTGAGCAACAGCATTAGAGCTGTCGGGAATTCTAAACTCTTCCGCTTTACCTAATAACAATTCACGATGTACAGTTTTTACCACATCAGACAAGCTATTTGATTTACCCACCACATTTAAACTATTAATAAAGCTTTGCAAATCAGCCATATAAGTTAAAGTTTCAGGCTGTTTAAAAATTTCTTTACGCTGTTCTTCACTATCGACAAATAACTGTGCTTGATCCCAAGTATCAAATTCATTATCTGTGGCTGTATCGAAACCTTTATTAATCACTGTAATTAAGGTATCAGATAATGCTTTTTCATCACCGCTATAATTTTGTATAGCAAGCTTTAATTGATTAAATATTTGCTCACTATTTTCATAGTCATCTGCTTTTGCAGCTAATGATGCCTTTGCTAATCTTGCAATAATGGCAGGTTTAAAATCAGTATCAATAATTGACTTATCACTCTGCTCTAAAGCAAGATAAGCCATATAAGTTCCGCCAAAGTGCTCATTTAACACACGATCAGCAATACGAATAGGGTGTTCTGCATTAAACCATTTGATGGGGTTATCGTTAACATTAATTTTACTAATCCCATAAGCTGTCACCCCAAGTGATACTAACACCAATAAAACAATAGCCACTGATTGCTGATAAGTAAACTGTCCTACTTTAATTAATAGTCGCCCCATAAAAGTATGACGCTCATCTTCAGACTCTACATTAGGCGCACAAAAACTGGCTAATTTGTCTTCATCAATTGAGATAATAAATGCAGGAATAAAAGTAATAGACCAAATCCATGCCAAGAACACACCAATTGCAATAAAAATACCAAAAGTTTGTACAGGAGGAATTGGGGTTAATGCTAATGAGCCAAAACCAGCAATCGTGGTTAATGTGGTAATTAACATGGGTGAATATAACTCATTCATCACATGAATCATGGTTTTGCGCTTATCTTGAAATTGATGATAACGATCAAAAAAATCAGACAATATATGTACAGCATCCAAAATAGCTATCGGCATGATGAAAATAGGAATCATCGAGCTCATAATATGAATGGTATTACCTGTAATAATCAACACTCCCATTGTCGATAAGGCACTGACCATTGCGATAATCATGGGTGAAGTGACAAAGATCAGGCGTTTAAAAAACCACCATAAAAGTAAAAATATGACTAACATGGCAATTGGGGCGGAAATAGCCATTTGCTTAAACATTTCTACGCCAAAGGTATCTTCAGCAACGGGTAAGCCAGTAATATAGTATTGTTCTTCTGAGTCACCAAACTCGGCAATTTTTGCTAGTAATTTCTCACGGATTTCATAACTTAAATGTTTATCTGTAATGGGTAAATACAAAGCCAGAGCTTTACCATCTTCACTGATTAAAGTGCCATCTAAAAAAGGAATGTTTTTTGCTCGATCACGAACAATAAGTGCTTCAGCATCAGTCTTAGGTGCTTCTGGCATTAACCAATTAAAGTTAACGGTTCCTAGACCACCTTGTTCAATATTATCAACAGTAGAAGGTGCAAGCACATCAATCGCTATAACCCCAGCACTTTTAGCAGGGTTATCTGGATCAGGCCAGCTAAGTCCAAGTGCAAACTGGGTTAAGTCATGAATATTTGTCAGTGTTTTACTGTTAAAAACACCATTGGTATTATGCTCATTACTAATCCCCACCACCACCATATCACTTAATGAAAACTCGGTTTTCATTTGATGGTTATAGACTCTTGCAGGCTCATCTTCAGCGAGCATATTCTCTGGGTCAGTATCGACTTGAATCGTTGGTAAAAATGCTAACTGTTTAGGAAAAAAATTAGGCAATGCGGCTGTGGCAACAATAATGACAGTAATAATTGTCATGAGCCAGGTAATAAATTTAGGGTGATTAATTGAAAACAGAACCAGCGGGTTGACTGTTTCAGAATCCTTATGTTGATCCATTATCTTTATCCAAATAAAGTGACTGATAAATACCAGGCGTTATAAATTAGTTAATACCTATTTTAGAGAATGCTAATATAAATGCAAGAAATATTTCTTTTGTTGTGAACTAGTAGACCATTAATATTGTATTGACGGGTTCTTGTTCTTAAGCCCTCTCTTGCTGGATGCCTACATGGGTGTAGGTGAGTAGAGCAATGCATAACACCAAGGATGGTGTGTAGTAGAGTAATGCAGGAGCAATTACCGAGGAACAATTGCCGAGAGGGTTTGGGTGAGGAGAAATTAATAGCATGTAATTCAATATTTTTTATCTACTGGATAATTAAGAGGATTTTGAAGAAGAGAATTGTTTGGTTTCTCCTCACCCCTCCCTCTCCAGCAGGAGAGGGCTTAAGAGCCAATGTGCTTTTTACTCGCCAT
>JAGLUC010000408.1 GCA_023134955.1 Methylococcales bacterium
TCAAGTATGCCTGATTTTATTCAATATTGATCTTAAATAAGGCTTTAGGGTTGAATAGTGCGGTAAATAGTAAGGAATTTCAATATTTTATTCAAATACAAGTAATTGCTAATTTACTCTTCTTTTGGTGATGTTTTGCATAAGAAGTTTTCTGTAACCTAATGATTAAAAGCGTATATTTTTTAAAATATTTTTTGAGATACAAGAGGTTTTAAAAAATACACGCAAGTCATTGTACAAAAACGAGAATTTAATTGTGAATGCTTCTTGACGTGGAATAAATAGAAAACTATAGTTGCGAATAAGTGGGGGAAAGTGGTGAAAAAGGGATAATCTTGTTTATTTGGGGTAATTTGTGTATCGCGGTGTAAGTTCAATCAATTTAGATGCAAAAGGGCGGCTTGCAGTTCCTACAAGGTATAGAGCGGAATTACAGGATACCTGTGAGCGTCAAATGATTGTAACAGTTGCTGTTGATGATCGTTGTATAGGCGAAAAGGGTTGTCTTTGGTTATATCCTTTACCAGAATGGGAAAAGTTAGAGCATACACTAATTAAATTACCGACAACCAATAAAACGGCAGTAAAATTACGTCGATTTTTAATAGGAAATGCTTCAGAAAGTGAGATGGATTCGCAAGGGCGTTTGTTGTTGCCAGAAAAATTAAGAAAATTTTCCGGAATGGATAAGCATATCGTTTTAGTCGGGCAATTAAATAAGTTTGAAATCTGGAATGAGTCGTCCTGGACTGATAAAGAAAATGAATGGATGACTGGTGATGATACGGACGGACTTGAAGAGTTGAGTTCTTTATCGTTTTAAATGGAACATTTGTCTGTTTTATACGAGGAATCTTTAGCAGGATTAAATATACAGTCTAGGGGTGTATATATAGATTGTACCTTTGGACGAGGGGGGCATAGCCGAGGAATTTTAGCAAAATTAGGGCTTGAGGGGCGTTTGTTGGCGTTTGATCGGGATTTAGCAGCAATAAATTCTGATTATGCGGGTGAAATGCAAAAAGACTCTCGCTTTACGCTGCACCACGGATGTTTTTCTGAGCTGGAAAATGTTGTTAATCAGCAAGGGTTGCATGGCAAGATTGATGGGGTGCTGATGGATTTAGGTGTTTCCTCACCTCAGCTGGATGATTCGCAAAGAGGCTTTAGTTTTTTAAGAGATGGGCCTTTAGATATGCGGATGGATGATAGTTCTGGGCTCTCGGCAGCTGAATGGCTGGCTGAAGTTGATGAGAAAACTTTAGTCAAAGTACTGTTTGAATATGGAGAAGAACGATTTGCTAGAAGGATTGCGGGTGCTGTTATGGAGGCAAGGAAAAAACTTCCGCTAGTAACTACATTAGATTTGGCGCGGTTGATTGAAGCAACCGTGCCAAAGATTGATAAATATAAACATCCGGCAACCAGAAGTTTTCAGGCAATAAGAATTGAAATCAATAATGAGCTGGGTGAAATAAAACAAGGCTTACAGCAGGCGGTCAATGTTTTAAAGCCAAAGGGAAGATTAGTTGTTATTTCTTTTCATTCTCTGGAAGACAGGATAGTAAAACGATTTATCAGGCAGGAATCAGGACGAAAGTTTAATCCGGGTAAGTTGCCTGTTAAAGAAGCTGATATTGAACAAGGACTATTAAAAAAGGCGAGTAAAGCAATTAAAGCAGGAAAAGAAGAGATACAGAAAAACCCAAGAGCACGTAGTGCTGTTATGCGAGTAGCAGAAAGGATTTAGCTTGTGTTTTATTCTAAACCTTTGCTAGTAACTGGGCTTGTTACATTGTTATTAATAACAGCATTGTCTGTTATTTTAAGTAAATATAATTCTCGTCTGCTTTATATAGAGATACAGAAGAAAGAAAAAAAGCTGGATGGCTACGAGGTTGAGTGGGGGAGATTACAATTGGAATTAACCACTTTAACTGAAGAAAACAGGGTTGAAAGTGTGGCTAAGAAAAAGCTGCAACTTATCATGCCTCAGCGTGACAAGATTATTTATTTAAAGCAGTCATTATGAGGCTACCGAAAAATAGACAAAATAAAGGGCGAGCTACTGATTTTGTATTAAGAAGAAAAATATTGTTGACGGTTATGTTAATGGGAATGGCGGGGCTAGCTGGGAGGGCTGTTTATTTACAGATTATTAATGTACAGTTTTTGCAACAGCAAGGTGATATACGGCATGTTGGGGTTGTTCCTGTTTCTGCCTATAGAGGGAAGATTTTAGATAGAAATAATGAACCGTTAGCAATTAGTACGCCTGTAGAGTCGGTTTGGGTAAATCCACAGCATTTAAAAAGAGAACAGATAGGTAAATTTAAGCAGGTAGCAAAGTTACTTAAAGTACCTGCTAAAAAAGTTAAAAAATTATTGAAGGCTGGGTCAAATATACGTTTTAGTTATTTGAAGCGTCGAATTACCCCGAAATTAACTGAAAAAATAAAGTTACTTAAGGTGAGTGGTGTTTATTTTTTAAGGGAATTTAGACGATATTATCCTGTGGGGATAGTGTCAGCTCATGTGGTGGGATTTACTGATATAGATGATGTTGGTCTGGAAGGTATGGAACACTATAAAGAAAGTACTTTAAGAGGTGTGGCTGGCAAAAAAAGAGTGATCAGGGATGGTAAACGACAAGTTATTAAAGAAAAAGATATTGAAAATATTAAAGACCCCATTTCAGGTCAAGATCTTGTTTTAAGTATAGATCAGCGGATTCAATATTTAGCTTATAGGGAGTTACAAAAAGCAGTTAAAAAATATAAAGCCGTTTCTGCATCATTAGTAGTAATGGATGCAAAAAATGGTGAGGTATTAGCAGTGGTTAATCAACCTTCTTTTAATCCAAATACTAAAAAAGGATTGAAAGCTGGATTGTACCGAAATAGAGCAATATTAGATGTATTTGAGCCAGGCTCAACAGTAAAGCCTTTTGTTATTGCTGCCGCTCTGGATGGTGGTTATATCAATGATAATACCAAAATAGAAACACATGGTTTTTATAGGGTAGGACGAAATTTAGTTAAGGATGTGCATAACTATGGAACATTGGACTTAATGCATATATTAAAAAAGTCCAGTAATGTCGCCATTAGTAAAATTGCATTAAAAATGCCAGCGGAATATTTTTGGAATAGTTATAAGCAGTTAGGTTTTGGTGAATCGGCTCATATTGGCTTTCCTGGAGAAGCAAAAGGAGAATTACTGAGTTACCGAAAGTGGCGTGATTTTGAACAAGCAACCATGTCTTATGGATATGGAGTTTCATCTTCTGTATTGCAATTGGCAAGAGCTTATACCGCTTTGGCAGATGATGGGGTTTTACATTCTGTTAGTTTGTTAAAACGTCAGCAGGATTTTGATTCACGGCGTGTGTTTAGGACAGAAACAGCAAGAAAAGTAATCGCGATGCTGGAACATGTGGTTAAAAAGGGGGGTACTGCCTACAAAGCACGTGTTGATGGTTATAGAGTGGCGGGTAAAACAGGAACAGTAAAAAAAGCAACGGTGGGTGGTTATGCGGATGATAAATACGTGGCTATCTTTGTGGGACTAGCCCCGGTAAGTAATCCAAGATTTGTTATTGCTGTGATGGTAGATGAGCCTAGAGCAGAAGAGTATTACGGTGGATTAGTTGCTGCACCGATTTTTTCAAAGGTGATGGCTGGAGTATTAAGAGTTTATGGGGTCGCTCCAGATAAGGAAGAGACCATGCCGGTGCTGCTAACAAGGTCAGAATGAAGCTGACTAAACTGTTAGATGGAATAGTGAGTGTTTCATCTGTGCATATAGATGGTGTTGATATTAAAGGTATCACACTTGATAGCAGAAAGGTTAAAAAAGGCTATGTTTTTATCGCATTAACAGGTGCATTAGAACATGGCTTGAATTATGTACAGCAGGCAGTTGAGCAAGGTGCTGAGTTTGTTATTTATGATCAATCAGGCAGTGGTGCTTTTGATCTGAATAATTTGAATTGCAGTCGATTAGCTGTAAATGGTTTGGCTTTAAAATTAGGAGCGTTAGCAGACAGGTTTTATCAATCACCATCAAAGGCATTAGATGTGATTGGGATAACAGGGACTAATGGCAAAACAACGTGTAGTCAGTTTTTATTGCAGTTGATATCTGATTGTGGGGTGATTGGCACATTAGGCTGGGGTGGAATAGAAGGAATTAAGGAAACAGTTAATACCACACCTGATGCTTTAACTGTCCAGGAAATTTTGGCAGACTTTGTTAAGCAAAAAAAGCAAACGGTGGTGATGGAGGTTTCATCTCATGGTTTGCAACAAGGACGAGTTAATGAAGTTTGTTTTAAAGGTGCAGTGTTTACCAATTTGAGCCGTGATCATTTAGATTATCACGGCACTATGAAGGAGTATTTAAATGCTAAGGTAGCATTGTTTCAGCAGCCTGATTTGCAATATGTTGTTGTTAATGCTGATGATGAAAACTGTGAACAATTTTTAGCTGTTACAGAAAAACAAGTTAAACGCTGGGCGTTTAGTACAAAGGGAAATATAAGTAACTCAGCAGAGAATATTATGGCTGATGAAATTGATTTTAGTTTGTCTGGTATGAGTTTTTTTGTTAAATGGCAAGGACAGCGAGTTAAAGTTCTGAGCCGTATTGTGGGGGATTTTAATTTAGAGAATATTTTAGCAGTGATGACAGTGTTATTAGCTGAAGGATATGCTTTAAAGGATGTGGCGAATAAGATAGGTGCGTTGCAGCCAGTTTCAGGAAGAATGGAAGCTTTTGGCGGCGGAGACAAGCCCTATGTATTTGTAGATTACGCTCATACTCCCGATGCATTGGAAAAATTGCTAAAGGGATTAAGGCGCTACACAGAAAAAACACTGTGCTTGGTTTTTGGTTGTGGTGGTGATAGAGATAAAGGCAAACGGGCACAAATGGGTGCGGTTGCAGAAAGTTTTTCTGATCAACAGATGATTACCAATGATAATCCCAGGTTAGAAAATCCCGAACAAATTATTAATGACATTGTGAGTGGCTGTTTAAATCAAACATATAAAGTGATACAGAATAGAGAAAAAGCAATACAGACGGTGATTAAAAAAGCAGATAAAAATGACTGTATTGTGATTGCAGGGAAAGGTCATGAAAAGTATCAAGATATTAATGGCATTAAACAATATTTTTGTGATCAGGATGTGGTGAAAAAAGCCTTAATGGAATGGGGTGGCTAAAGGTGATGTTGTTGAGTGAGGTGGCAAAGACAGTTGATGGTGAGTTAATAGGTAATGACCTGGAAATTTCCACTGTCAGTATTGATACCCGAACAATAGTAAAAAATGCCTTATATATTGCGATTAAAGGTAAAAACTTAGATGGACATAATTTTATAGATGAAGCCGAGAATGCAGGTGCTAATTCAATATTAGTTGAACATAAAGTAGAGACAAAGTTGTCTCAAATTGTGGTTAAGGATTCACATTTAGCATTAGCAGAAGTAGCAGGTGCCTGGAAAAGCAAGCAAAATGTTAAAACTATTGCTGTAACAGGAAGTAATGGCAAAACAACGGTAAAAGAAATGATTGCAGCAATATTAGATGTTGATGCAAAAGTGTTGGCTACAAAAGGGAATTTTAATAATGATATTGGTGTGCCTTTAACCTTGCTGAGATTAAATAAGCAACACCAATACGCAGTGATTGAAATGGGTGCGAATCATATTGGAGAAATTAAATACAGTAGCCAATATGCTCAACCCGATGTTTCAGTTATTACTAACGTAGGTGCTGCACATATAGAAGGTTTTGGCAGTATTAAAGGGGTTGCAAAAGCAAAAGGAGAAATCATTCAATGTTTAAAAAAGGGTGGCATTGCAATTTTAAATAAGGATGATGAGTTTTATAGTTTATGGCAGAGATTGGCTGAAAATAAAAAACAGATAAGTTTTGGTTTAGATGAAAATGCTGATATTACAGCAAAAGATATTAAAGCAGGAATAGAGCATAAGCAGTTTAAAACACAATTTGTGTTAATGACTAAAAATGAACAAATAACACTGCAACTAGGACTGGCAGGACAACATAATGTGATTAATGCCTTGGCGGCAGCAGCCAGTTGTTTGAGTTTAGGCATAGGCTTGCAACAGATAAAAAAAGGATTGGAAAATGTAAAACCAGTGCAAGGAAGGCTACAGCCACTTGTTGGAAAACAAGGGAGTTTGGTTATAGATGATACTTATAATGCTAACCCCAGTTCTGTTAAGGCAGCTCTGGATGTGTTGATGCAATGCGAAGGAGAGCCTTGGGTTGTATTAGGGGCATTAGCAGAAATGGGTTCGGATAGTAGAGAGATACATCAAGAAATTGGTGAATTAATAAAATTAAAAAAAGTGGTGCGCTTGCTGACTATAGGCTCCGATGCAGAATCTACCTCCAAAGCATTTGGCAGAGGAGCCATCTTTTTTAGCTCACAAGAACAATTGATTGATGTTTTAAATGATGAATTAAAAGGAAATGAAGCTTTATTAATAAAAGGTTCACGAGGACAAAAGATGGAAAATATTGTGGCAGCACTAGTGCCTGACTTCAGAAAATAAAGGAAAACCATGTTACTTTATTTAACAGATTATTTAATGACATTTGATAGTAGCTTTCGAGTCTTTCAATACTTGACTTTGAGGGCTATTTTAGGAGCTTTAACGGCATTAGTAATTTCATTTATGGTTGGACCTGTGATGATCAGGAAATTAACCCGGAAAAAAATTGGCCAGTCAATTCGTGAAGATGGCCCGGAAAGTCATTATGAAAAGGCAGGTACCCCGACAATGGGTGGTGCACTCATATTAGTGGCAATAGCGATTAGTACACTGTTATGGGCTGATTTAGAAAATCGATATATCTGGATTGTACTTTTAGTGACACTTGGACATGGTGCGATAGGTTTTGTCGATGACTATAGAAAGGTCATGCAGGGTAACAGTGATGGCTTGTCAGCAAAAGCCAAAATATTTTGGCAGTCAGTCATAGCATTAAGTGCAGCTGTTTTTCTATATAAGACAGCTGAGGTGGCAGCTGAACTTCAATATATCGTGCCATTTTTCAAGAATGTCATCATTGACTTAGGCTGGGGCTATATTGTTGTCAGCTATTTTGTGATTGTAGGAACCAGTAACGCAGTCAACCTGACTGATGGTTTAGATGGCCTGGCGATTATGCCGACTGTTATGGTAGCAGCAGCATTAGGCATTTTTGCTTATTTATCAGGGCATATGACTTTTGCAGACTATTTATCTATTCCTAATTTACCAAAGTCTGGGGAACTGACGGTCTTTTGTGCAGCACTGGTAGGGGCTGGCTTGGGTTTTTTATGGTTTAACGCCTATCCGGCGATGGTTTTCATGGGTGATGTAGGTGCATTAGCCTTAGGTGCAGCGTTGGGTATTTTAGCCATACTGGTTCGCCAAGAAATTGTATTGATGATAATGGGAGGTGTATTTGTTGTTGAAACAGTCTCCGTTATTATTCAGGTTGCCTCATTTAAGCTGAGAGGAAAGCGAGTATTTTTAATGGCTCCTATTCATCATCATTATGAATTAAAAGGTTGGCCAGAACCAAGAATTATTGTTCGTTTTTGGATTGTGACAGTTATTCTGGTTTTGATTGGTTTAGCGACTTTAAAACTAAGATAAAGATGAATAGAACGGCCATTTTGAAATCATTAAATAAGCAATTATCGTTGACCGAGAGCTCAAAGGTTTTGATTGTGGGTTTAGGAGCAACGGGTTTTTCAGTTGCTAAATATTTACAGCAATTGGGTATTAAATTTGCAATAGTGGATAGTAGAGATAAGCCACCATTAAATGATGCATTATTACAAGATTATCCAGATACCCCCGTGTTTACAGGGGGATTTGATAAAGCTGCTTTTGATGTGGCAACACATTTAGTTGTTAGCCCAGGTGTTTCATTACAAGAAGAGGTCATCAGAAAAGCTATTTTTTCAGCTGCGATCTTAGTCAGTGATATAGATTTATTTGCATGTTCAACGATGAAGCCAATTGTTGCTATTACCGGTTCAAATGGAAAAAGTACGGTGACAACTATGTTAGGTGAAATGGCTAAAGCATCTGGGATTGAAACTGCGATAGGGGGTAATTTAGGTGTCCCCGCTTTAGATTTGCTGGATGAAAAAATTGAGTTATATGTAATAGAGCTTTCAAGTTTTCAATTGGAAAGAACAAGCGTTTTAGGTGCAAAAGTAGCCACAGTATTAAATGTATCAGCTGACCATCTTGATCGCCATGCTGATATTGAGAGTTATGCCAAAGAAAAACAAAGTATTTTTTCTGCAAACAGTGTGATGGTATTAAATGAGGATGATGTTTTAGTTAAAGCCATGGAAAGAGAAGGTAGTGAGGTGCTAACCTTTACATTAAAAGGTAAAAATGGCTTTCATATTGAAACTCAAAATGAGCAAGAGTGGTTGATGAATGCACAGCAAGCTTTGATGAGGAAGTCGGAATTGCCTCTCGAAGGATTGCATAATACGGCTAATGCATTAGCCGCATTGGCACTTGGCACTGCTATTGGTCTAAATGTTAAAGCTATGTGTAATGTGCTACGTGAATTTAAAGGATTGAACCACAGAATGCAGAAAGTTGCCAAAATTAAAGGTGTAACCTGGGTTAATGACTCTAAAGCAACCAATATAGGTGCTTGTATAGCCGCTTTGAAAGGTTATCAGCATAAAGTTGTATTGATCGCTGGTGGCGATGCTAAAGGTGCAGATATGGGGGAATTAATTTCTATCATTAATAACAAAGCGCGATGTGTAATTTTGATGGGGAAAGATGCAGATAAGATAGAACAGGCACTTAATAATAGTATTCCGTCTTATCGAGCAGCAACAGTAAAAGAAGCGGTAGAAATAGCAGCAAAATTAGCATTAGAGGGTGAAAGTGTTTTATTAAGCCCTGCTTGTGCAAGTATTGATCAATATAAAAATTACCAGGAAAGAGGGGATAAGTTTACTGCAGCAGTGATGAGCCTGGCGGCATGAAAAACAAATTAAAGATGCAGGTGCCCACTTTCCATATAAATTATTTTTTACTGTTTATCTGTATTAGTTTGTTAAGTATTGGGTTTGTAATGATGACTTCAGCATCTTTACATTTAGGAGAGAAAGTTGCTGGCAATAGTTTTTATTACCCTGCTAAACAATTAATGCATATTGTTACTGGGCTTGTTGCAGCAGGTGTCATTGTATTACTGCCAATGGTACTTTGGGAAAGAATAGGGCCATGGATGTTTATTGCAGGCTTGGCACTACTTGTATTGATATTAATCCCAGGGGTTGGGGTAACAGTGAATGGCAGTGTCAGGTGGTTATCTGTTGGTTCTATAAGAGTACAGGTTTCTGAAATAGTTAAATTTATATCGGTTATTTATATGGCAGGCTATGTCACCAGGCATCAAGAGTATGTACAGCAGGCAAGCTATGGCTTGATAAAGCCATTATTATTATTTTCAATTGCCTGTTTTTTGTTATTGATGGAACCAGACTTTGGCTCTGCTGTGGTCATTCTGGCAATAGCGATGGGAATTATGTATTTAAGCGGTGCAAAAATATGGCAGTTTTTAATGTTGATAGCTGGAGTTTCGGTATTGGCAGTATTAATTGTTTATTTTTCACCTTATAGATTAGCAAGAGTGACAGGGTTTATTAATCCATGGGCAGATGCACAAAATACAGGGTTTCAGTTAGTGCAGGCACTGATTTCTTTTGGACGAGGTGAAATTTTTGGGGTTGGAATAGGGAGTGGTATTCAAAAACTATTTTACCTGCCAGAAGCGCATACGGACTTTTTATTTTCTGTACTGGCGGAAGAACTAGGGCTAGTGGGAGTGGTTGCCGTTATAGCATTGTTCAGTGGACTGGTGTGGCATTCATTTAACATAGCCATGAGGGCTGAATTGGCAGATGAAAGATTTTCAGCGTTTGTCGCTTATGGACTGGGGATCTGGTTCGGTTTTCAGGCATTTATTAACATGGGGGTCAATATGGGAGTATTACCAACAAAAGGATTGACCTTGCCATTAATGAGTTATGGTGGTGGAAGCATGATTACCATGTGTGCTGCGATAGCTCTATTATTTAGAATACATAGTGAAGTGTTAGAAAAGCAACAGCAGATGCGAAAAGGAAAGCTGGCATGAGTCAACGCATTGTCATTATGGCAGGTGGAACTGGGGGGCATATTTTCCCTGCACTTGCAGTTGCAAAATATTTAAAGCAACAAGGCTGGATGGTTAGCTGGGTCGGAACCAAGCGAGGCATGGAAAGTCGAGTAATTCCAGAAAATAATATTGAGATAGACTGGTTGTCAGTGGGTGGAATTAGAGGTAAAGGATTAACGGCAAAAATTAATAGTCTATGGCAATTAATTAACTCATTTGCACAGGTGTTTAGCATTTTCAGACTACGTAAACCTGATGTGGTTTTAGGTTTTGGTGGTTATGTAGCAGGACCTGGCGGATTAATGGCTAAATTGATGGGAATTCCGCTGGTGATACATGAGCAAAATAGAGTGCCAGGAACGACAAATAGATTGTTGGCTAATAAGGCTAATAAAATTATGGAAGCATTCCCGGAAAGTTTTCCTAAGCACAAAAAGGCTGTTTTTACAGGAAATCCTTTAAGAACAGATTTTTTAAATGTCGCTAAAAAAGAGTTTTGGACAAAAGCGGATGCAAGAGCATTTAGGATTTTAGTTGTGGGTGGAAGTCAGGGTGCGAAAATACTGAATGATGTGATTCCAGGCACAGTAAAACAATTAAGCAATGTTGAGGTAAGACATCAAACGGGTACAGCTGCATTTGAACAGGTTGCAAAAAAGTATGTTGAATTATCCATAAATGCAGAAGTAGTCGCATTTATAAATGATATTGCAGCAGCCTATCAATGGGCTGATATGGTCATTTGTCGCGCAGGCGCAATGACGATTAGTGAAGTTGCTGCGGTTGGTTTGCCAGCAGTATTTATACCGTTACCCCATGCGATTGATGATCATCAAACAGCCAATGCAAAATATTTAACAGAAGCTGGTGCGGGTATTTTATTGGCACAAAATGATTTAAATGAATCAAGTTTGTTAACAGCTATTAATGAAATAAAACAATCGTTAAATGAAATGAGTATGGCAAGTAAAAATAAGGCTAAATTAGATGCAACTGAGGTTGTTGCTGATATATGCGCTAAGGAAGCAAAAAAATGAATATGCCAGATCGTAGAAAAGCAGCGCAAGGCTTAGGAAATATAAAGAAAATCCATTTTGTTGGCATAGGTGGTACCGGAATGAGCGGTATTGCTGAAGTGTTGTCAAATTTAAGATATGAGGTTTCTGGTTCAGATATTAAAGAAAGTGCGGTTACCAGAAGATTACAGCAACAAGGTGTAAAAATACATATTGGGCATAGTAAAGACAATGTGGCAAATGTTGATGTGGTGGTTACTTCAACAGCAGTTGATAAAAGCAATGAAGAAGTCAACGCGGCATATGAAAATAGAATTCCAGTAATTCCTCGTGCTGAAATGCTGGCTGAATTAATGCGATTCAGGTTTGGTATTGCCGTTGCGGGGACACATGGAAAAACCACAACAACCAGCTTAACCGCAAGTATGTTGGCAGAAGGCGGATTAGATCCAACTTTTGTTATCGGTGGACGATTAAATAGTGCAGGTACAAATGCTAAATTAGGATTAGGTCAATATTTAGTAGCGGAGGCGGATGAAAGTGATGCTTCATTTTTACATTTACAACCTATGATTTCGGTAGTGACAAATATAGACCTGGATCATATGGAAACTTATGGTGGTAGTTATCAAAAGCTAAAAGATACTTTCCTGGAATTTTTGCACCATTTACCTTTTTATGGTCTGGCAGTTGTGTGTTTAGATGATCTGGGTGTACAGGAAATTTTGTCAGATATTGCAAAACCTGTAAAAACATATGGTATCCATGAAGATGCCGATGTTCGAGCGGTTAATGTCAAGCAACAAGGCATGCAAACTTATTTTACAGTGGAGCGTTGGGGTGAGCATCAAGATTTAGAAGTGACTCTAAATATGCCAGGTTGGCACAATATGTTGAATGCCTTGGCAGCCATCACTATTGCTACGCGGTTAGATATTGAAGACAAAGCAATTATAAAGAGTTTAAGTGATTTCAAAGGCATAGGTCGACGTTTTCAGTTGAATGGTGATGTTAAATTAGAAGCAGGAAAAATTACCTTGGTCGATGATTATGGGCATCATCCAAGAGAGGTAGCGGCAACATTTGAGGCAATGCGACAAGCCTGGCCAGAAAGAAGAAAAGTTGTCATTTTTCAGCCCCACCGATATACCAGAACAAGAGATTTGTTTGAAGATTTTGTAGAGATTTTATCAACCGTTGATGTATTGATTTTACTGGATATTTATACGGCTGGAGAGGCTGAGATTATCGCTGCTAATGGACAGGCACTTGCAAGAGCAATACGAGTGAGAGGTCAAGTAGACCCTGTGTTTGTGAAGCATAGTAATGAATTGGCAGGAATTTTGGCGAGAATAGTACAGGCAGATGATGTCGTTTTAACCATGGGGGCAGGCAATGTGGGACAAATTGCAGCTGAGCTAGCTGAAAATCTGATGGCTGTGTTAAAAAAATGACAGAAAAAAAAGGTGTTTTATTAAAAAATGAACCTTTGGCTAAATATACTAGCTGGCGTGTAGGTGGGCCAGCAGAAAAAATGTATCTGCCAGAAGGAAGAGAGGATTTAATAGCATTTTTAACGGTATTGCCTGAACAAGAAGAAATTTACTGGTTAGGTTTAGGGAGCAATCTATTAGTTCGAGATGGTGGCATACATGGAACGGTGATTAATACACGAGGACGATTAAAAGTGATGCAGCTTGTTGATACCAATAAAGTCTATGTAGAAGCAGGTGTGCCTTGTGCTCATGCCGCACGTTTTTGTACCGAGTTAGGACTGACAGGTGCCGAGTTTTTAGCAGGTATTCCAGGAACTATGGGAGGTGCTTTAAAAATGAATGCAGGTGCTTTTGGTGGAGAGACATGGAATATAGTTGATACTGTTGAAATGATTAATGCTAATGGACGGGTAACAAAACGGGCAGCAGAAGAGTTTGAAGTGGCTTATCGAGCTGTTAGTGGATTGGGTGGTGAATGGTTTTTGGCTGTTGAATTGAAATTAAGCAAAGGGGAGTCAGAACTTAGTCAACAGAAAATAAAAAGTTTGTTAGAAAGAAGGGCTTTAACTCAACCGACTAATAAGCCAACCTGTGGCTCTGTATTCAAAAATCCGCCAGGTGACTATGCTGCAAGATTAATTGAAGCTTGTGGACTTAAAGGCTATGCAATAGGCGGTGCTTGTGTCTCAAAAAAACATGCGAACTTTATTGAGAATACAGGCAATGCGACAGCGGCAGATATAGAAGGGTTGATTGCCTATATTCAGCAACAGGTTGATCAAAACCATAGCGTTAAACTACAAACTGAAGTATGTCGAGTTGGAGACTCATTGTGAGAGCACGTCAAGTGGAACAGGCAAAACGGTTTGGTCGTGTGGGTGTATTAATGGGTGGTTCATCAGCAGAAAGAGAAATATCAATGCAAAGTGGCACAGCCGTTTTTGCAGCAATGAACCGACTGGCTATTGATGCTGTTGCAATAGACGTAAAAGAATGTGTTGTCACGACCTTGCTGGAAAATAAAATAGATAGAGTATTTAATATTATTCATGGTCGAGGTGGTGAAGATGGTGTTTTACAGGGTGTTTTAGAGTCTATGAAAATACCTTATACCGGATCCGGGGTTATGGCTTCTGCCTTAACAATGGATAAATTAAGGACTAAGTTATGTTGGCAAGGCTATGGACTAAATACACCAAAATGGTTCGTATTAAAAAATGAAGCTGATATTGATCCGTGCATAGAATGCTTAGGTTTTCCTGTTATTGTAAAACCAGCATTAGAAGGCTCAAGTTTAGGGATGAGTAAGGCAAATGATAAGCTTGAATTAGCACAGGCATTGGCAGAGGCTACAAAATACCAGTGTGATGTTTATGCAGAAGCATGGGTAAAAGGTGAAGAATACACGGTTGCTGTTTTAGCTGGTGAGGCATTGGCAGTTATACGGTTAGAGACACCCAATGAGTTTTATGATTTTGAAGCTAAGTATCGTGCAAATACAACACAATATCATTGTCCTTGTGGCTTGTCGCAGCAGCAGGAAATAGAGCTAAAGAAATTGGCGATAGAGGCTTGCAAGGTTGTCGGTGTTACAGGCTGGGGGCGTGTTGATTTGTTTATTGATGAAAAAGAAAATAGCCAATTAATAGAGGTAAATACAGTACCTGGAATGACAGACCACAGTTTAGTCCCTATGGCAGCAAAAAATGAAGGAATAGAGTTTGACGAGTTGGTTTGGCGCATTTTAGAAACTAGTATAAATGAATAAAAAGACAATTAATTTTGTTGGAATAATAAGCATTCTACTGGCGATAGGGTGGTTTCAGAATAAATTACAGAGCATCGATTGGTTGCCTGTTAAGTACGTCAGGATTGAAGGAGCCTTTCAATATATTAAAAAGGATAAAATTAAACAAGCACTGCAACAGCAAGTGAGTCATGGTTTATATGGTATTAATCTGCAACAAGTACAGGAGTCTGTTAAGCAGTTACCTTGGGTTGATGCGGTTAGTGTTAAAAGAGTTTGGCCAGATACATTGAACATAAAAATTAAGGAACAGTTACCTGTTGCCAGATGGAGACGAGATAGCTTATTAAATAATAATGCTGAAATATTTATCCCCGATAATATTGAAAAATTTAATCGCTTACCAAAGTTAGAAGGCTCATTCGGTAATGAAAAAGAATTATTAGAAGTGATGAAAGGCTTAATGATTACTTTAACTGACCAGGATTTAGAATTAAAAGAGTTTCGAGTAACAGGAAGACGAGCCTGGTACTTAAAGTTAAAAAATGACATGGAATTAGTCATTGGCAGAAATACGCCTTTAAATAAATTTCAGCGATTTATAAAAACGCTGGGTTTGATAGGAAGAGAACAAGTAACAAAGATTGCAATAGTCGATTTGAGATACCCAAATGGATATGCAATAACATGGAAGAAAGGAATAGAAACAATAGAATGGAAAAAAATAGCTAGGATGAGACTAATATAAAGCGGATTGAGCATGGTAAAGAAAAAAGATCGTAATATCATTGTAGGCTTGGATATCGGCACTTCAAAAGTTGCTGCTATAGTGGCTGAGCACACAGCCGAAGATGAAATTGAAATCATTGGCGTAGGCGTTTCTCCTTCAAAAGGCTTGAAAAAAGGAGTCGTGGTAAACCTGGAGTCAACAATACACTCAATCCAGAGAGCCGTTGAAGAAGCTGAGTTAATGGCTGGGTGCCAGATTCAATCAGTTTTTGCCGGGATTGCAGGCAGTCATATTAAAAGCTTCAACTCTCATGGCATTGTTGCTATCAGGAATAAAGAAGTTTCTCAATATGATATTGATAGAGTGATTGACTCAGCAAGAGCTGTTGCTATTCCGGCAGACCAGAAAATATTACATATCTTGCCGCAGGAGTTTGTGATTGATCAGCAGGAAGGTATTAAAGAACCTATAGGAATGTCAGGTATTAGACTTGAAGCTAAGGTTCATATGGTGACGGGCAGTGTGAGCGCAGCACAAAATATTATTAAGTGTATTAGACGTTGTGGACTGGAAGTTGAAGATATTGTTCTGGAACAATTAGCTTCGTGTACCTCGGTGTTGACTGAAGATGAAAAAGAACTGGGTGTTTTACTGTGTGATATAGGCGGTGGAACCACTGATATTGCTATTTTTTCTGAAGGTGCAATAAAACATACGGCTGTTATTCCCATAGCGGGTGATCAAGTATCAAACGATATAGCGGTTGCATTAAGAACACCTACTAAAAGTGCAGAAGAGGTTAAACGTGAATATGCCTGTGCATTAACGCAATTAGCCAATGCCGATAAAATGATTGATGTTCCCAGTATTGGGGATAGAGAACCAAGAAAAATATCGGAGCAAAATTTAGCAGAAATTATTGAACCTCGTTATGAAGAATTGATGCTATTGGTTCAGGCAGAATTAAGACGGAGTGGTTATGAAGATTTGATTGCCGCAGGTGTTGTTTTAACTGGAGGGAGTTCAAAAATCAAAGGATTAGTAGAGCTGGCAGAAGAAATTTTTCATATGCCGGTCAGGATGGGTTTACCACAGCATGTATCTGGATTAACAGATGTGGTACAAAATCCAGTGCATTCAACTGGTGTGGGTTTGTTGCTGTATGGTGGGGAGCATCAAGGTCGTCCAGGTGGGATTAATGGGGAAGAGCAAGGTTTATTGGCAACGATGAAAAACTGGTTTCAGGGTAATTTTTAATTTGGGTTTGATGAGGGTTTGAAAATGAAATATGAATTGATGGATATGTGTAGTGACAATGCAGTCATTAAGGTAATTGGTGTTGGTGGCGGCGGCGGAAATGCGGTCGAGCATATGATGGAGCATCAAATAGATGGTGTGGAGTTTTCTTGTGCAAATACAGATGCACAAGCACTACGCCGATTAAATGTTGATACAAAAATTCAACTAGGTGTAGAGCTAACTAAAGGTCTTGGAGCGGGAACCAAACCTGAAGTTGGAAAACTTGCTGCTGAAGAAAACAGAGAGCATATTAAAGAAATTATTGATGGTGCTGATATGATTTTTTTGACCGCTGGAATGGGTGGAGGAACAGGGACAGGTGCAATATCTGTGATTGCTGAAATTGCTAAAGAACTAGGTGTTTTAACAGTTGCTGTTGTTACTAAACCTTTCGACTTTGAAGGAAAAAAGAAGAAAATGGTTGCTGAGCAGGGTATTAGTGAATTAGAAAAACAAGTTGATTCATTAATTGTTATTCCCAATCAAAAACTATTGCCCGTTTTAGGTAGTAATCTATCACTTGTTAACGCATTTAAGGCAGCAAATGATGTCTTGCTAGATGCTGTACAAGGTATCACAGAATTAATTACTCACCCTGGCTTAATCAATGTCGATTTTGCAGATGTTAAAACTATTATGAGTAATATGGGTACTGCAATTATGGGTTCAGGCTCAGCGGTAGGTGACAATCGTGCAAAAGAAGCGGCAGAAAAAGCCATTGCATGTCCATTGCTTGAAGATATTAATCTGGAAGGCGCGAAAGGCATTTTAGTTAATATTTCAGCGGCTGACATGGATTTAACTGAGTTTGATGAGATTGGCAGCATAATGCATGCCTTTGCCACAGAAGATGCCGATATGAAAATTGGTACAACTATTAACCCTGACATGGGTGACGAAATAAAAGTGACAGTTGTGGCAACGGGTATGGGAATAGATATGGAAGCCGCTATTGATCGTTCTCCTACAGTTAAGCTGGTACAAAAAGCAATAGCGGGTGATATTAACTATGATGTATTAGATAAACCCACAATACAGCGTAAGTCTAAACAAGACTCCAGAGAAACACGGTTTGGCGCACAGCCAAAAAATGAAATGGATTTAGACTATCTTGATGTGCCAGCCTTTTTGAGACGGCAGGCTGATTAAGTTGATCTATGTTAAAATTGAGTCTCAGTCTTTTTATTGACAGTATCATATGATTAAGCAAAGAACGCTAAAAAACACAATCAGAGCAACTGGTGTAGGG
>JAGLUC010000409.1 GCA_023134955.1 Methylococcales bacterium
TTGCACAAGCCTGATAAATCAACAGCCTGCATCTTCCCTTTTGATGGGGTGAGTAGTTATTTTTTTTAAATACAAAATAAAAAAGGCATGCAAAGTGTAAGGCTCAAGCCATTTTGTTCAAAATGGCGATAAGATTCACATAACTTGTTCAGCAAATTGGAAGAATCTTTATATAGATTGAAACGCATTAGTGGTGCGTTTTGTAAGCATTTGCACCAAATTGGTTTGATTTCTTTATATTTTGTTTATTAAAGCCACGTTTCAAGCCTGGTCTGTGGATGTTGGCATACTAAGTGCATTTCAATCGTAAATTATGTTTACTAACCATTGCAAAGAGGGTGTTTATGAAATTAATAACTGCGGTTGTTAAACCTTTTAAATTAGATGATGTGCGTGAAGTGCTTTCTGATATTGGGGTTTCCGGGATTACTGTGACAGAGGTTAAAGGTTTTGGTCGTCAAAAAGGACATACAGAGCTTTATCGAGGTGCTGAATACGTGGTCGATTTTTTACCTAAAGCGAAAATTGAAGCTGCTGTAGGTGATGATTTAGTTGAGCAGGCAATTGAAGCAATTGCTAAAGCTGCTAATACTGGAAAAATCGGTGATGGTAAGATTTTTGTCTCTAATTTAGAGCAAGTTATTCGTATTCGTACGGGTGAAACAGGCGAAGATGCTTTATAAAAAATAATAAATATTAGAGAGGTGACAAATGGAAGCTTTAAATAAATTAGCAGAATTAAGTTATGCGCTGGATACGTTTTACTTTTTGATGAGCGGTGCTCTAGTTATGTGGATGGCAGCTGGTTTTGCCATGTTAGAAGCAGGACTGGTTCGCGCAAAAAATACCACAGAGATTTTAACAAAAAATATTGCCTTATTTGCTATTGCCTGCGTAATGTATATGTTATGTGGCTATAACATTATGTATCCTGGTGATGCTGCAGTTAACAGTGTATGGCCTGGAATTAGTTTTTTACTGGGTGAAGATAATTCAGTTGATGCCGTTTTGGGTAGTAAAGGAGAAACGTACTATTCCAAAATGTCTGATTTCTTTTTTCAAGTGGTCTTTGTTGCAACAGCCATGTCAATTGTTTCAGGTGCTGTTGCTGAACGCATGAAATTATGGGCATTTTTGGTTTTTGCAGTGGTTATGACAGGATTTATTTATCCTTTACAAGGCTATTGGAAATGGGGTGGTGGCTTTTTGGATGGATTGGGTTTTTTAGATTTCGCTGGATCAGGTGTAGTACATTTATGTGGAGCAACCGCTGCCTTTGCAGGAGTTTTATTGCTGGGTGCGCGTAAGGGTAAATATGGCGAGAATGGTGAAATCTATCCTATTCCAGGCTGTAACATGCCATTAGCCACTTTAGGTACATTTATCTTATGGCTGGGCTGGTTTGGTTTTAATGGGGGTTCAGAATTAAAATTGTCTGATATTGGTGAAGCAAATGCTGTTGCTATGGTTTTTGTCAATACAAATGCTGCTGCTGCGGGTGGTGTAGTGGCTGCCTTGTTGACGGCACAAATGATGTTTGGTAAGGCTGATTTATCTATGACATTAAACGGTGCATTGGCTGGATTGGTAGCTATTACAGCTGAGCCTTTAACGCCTACGCCATTGGTGGCGACACTTATTGGTGCAGTAGGTGGTTTGATCGTTGTATTATCAATCGTTACTATTGATAAATTAAAAATTGATGATCCTGTGGGTGCAACTTCGGTGCATGGAATAGTGGGTATTTGGGGGCTATTAGCAGTTTGTATTTCTAACCCAGATGCAACGCTTAAAGCCCAGTTAATCGGTATTGTAACTATTGCCAGTTTTGTGTTTTTAGCTAGTTTGATAACCTGGTATGTAATTAAATTAATTATGGGTATTCGAGTGAGTGAGGAAGATGAATACCAGGGCGTTGATTATTCAGAATGTGGAATGGAAGCTTATCCGGAGTTTACAGATAGTAGTAAAGGTTAAGCTTATCGCATATTTGCATAAGCTATTTTATCTGATAATTAAAAACGAGCACTTTATGTGCTCGTTTTTTTTTGTAAGTAACTAAAGTAAAATGAGATGGTTTTCTAGTATTTCACCAGTACAATATTAATTGAAGAGTACATGTCGGTATAAATTGGATTAATTACTATGTGGATACAAAAAGAAATACGTTTAAAACCAAGGACAAGAGGTTTTCATCTTGTTACAGAGGAAATTATGTGTGGAATATCTGAATTATTGAATATTCAGATTGGTATGATGAATGTATTTATTAAACATACCTCTGCGTCATTAACAATCAATGAAAATGCCGATCCAACAGTGCGTCAGGATTTTGAAAGCTATTTTAATCGCGCTGTTCCAGAGAATGAACCATATTATAAGCATATGGATGAGGGGGCCGATGATCTTCCGGCACATTTAAAAGCAAGTCTAATGGGAAATAGTTTGAATATTCCAATAGTAAATGGACAGCTCAATATAGGAATTTGGCAAGGTATTTATCTATGTGAGCATAGAAACCGAGGTGGTGGTCGAAATATTGTGATTACAATACAAGGTGAGTAACTTAAAGGTTATACTTCGCACGGTCACGGATACGGCTAAATATTCTTAGTAGATTGCTTGTTAACTAGGAGTTCTTATATATAAGTATATAAGTTATAAAAAATTAAGAATGTGAAAATTATATTTAATGGTGAATGAGGTTGGTATGAATAAAGTTAAAATGTTGTTGGTTTTTCTTTTGTTAGCTTTTAATTTAGTGGGACAGGCTGAAGAGCAGCTAAAAACAATGGAGCCAGTTGTGATAGAAGTTTATCGTAGTCCAAGTTGTGGTTGCTGTAGTAAATGGCTTGGTCATTTAAAGGAAAATCAGTTTATTGTAAAAGACCATGTGACTGATGATGTAAAAACGATTAAAGATAAATATGGTGTACCTGAAAAATTGGAATCTTGTCATACAGCACTAGTGAATGGATATGTGATTGAGGGTCATGTACCAGCGAGTGATATAAAAAAATTATTAAAGCTTAAGCCTGCTGTGATAGGTATTTCTGTACCAGGAATGCCTGTAGGAACGCCAGGAATGGATATGGGTGGTAGAAAAGATGCTTATAAGGTAATTTCATTTGATAAAGATAAGCAAAATAAAGTTTTTAGTCGTTATGAGGGTAATTAATGATTCTTGTTGGTGATATAGGTGGAACCAAAACAATTCTTGCATTATATGAACAGGAAAGAACAATTTGGAGTTGCAGTAAAAAACAAACCTTTGCCAGTGCAGATTTTGAAACATTTGAAAAATTATTGGATTGTTTTTTAATCTCAGTTTTAGACCTGAGTGTGCAAAGTGTTTGTATAGGTGTTGCAGGGCCAACTGTTAATGGTGATTGTACTACCACTAATTTACCTTGGGAATTAAAAAGCATAGATATTGCAAGGCAGCTGGGTACAGAGAAAGTAAAGCTATTAAATGATCTTGAAGCAACGGCATGGGGGGTATTAAATTTGCCCGATGAAGATTTTGTAGAATTAAATTCAGCCGCTAAGAAGCAACAAGGAAATATAGCTATTTTAGCAGCTGGTACAGGTTTAGGTGAGGCATTAATTATCTGGAGTGATGAAAAACATCATGTGGTTGCAACAGAAGGTGGGCATACAGACTTTGCACCAAGAAATGAGCTGGAAATTGGATTGTTACGCTATTTGATGGAGATTTATCCGGATCATGTCAGTAATGAGAGGGTTGTTTGTGGGCAAGGGTTGGTTGATATTTATCAATATTTGAAGTCAATTAATTATGCCAAAGTTGATGGCGATGTTGCGTATAGGATGAGTCAGGAAGACCCAGCGGCAGTAATAGGAGAAAAAGGATGTAAACGGGATGATGAGCTCTGTGTAAAAGCTTTAGATTTATTTTGTGAGATATATGGAGCAGAGGCGGGAAATGTGGCATTAAAGTGCTTGCCAAAAGCGGGTGTAGTATTAGCAGGAGGAATTGCAGCAAAGATATTACCAAGCTTGCAAAGAGGTGGTTTTATGCAAGGGTATTTGGCAAAAGGAAGGTATAAAGAACTGTTAAAAACAATGGCGGTTAAAGTTTGTTTAAATCAGGAGGCAGGGTTATTGGGTGCTGTTAATTATACAAAGTTAAAGCTAATAAAGGCTATAGAGTAGTTTATACTCTTCATGCTAGAGAGTGCCCTACTCTTGCTCTACACGCATCATATTGTTATGGGTACTGTAATGCCATGAATGGCGTGTAGTAGGGCAATACAGGAGCAATTACCGAGTATTGTAGCCCGTATGAAACGAAATGTAATACGGGGTTTCGAGTCATCGGTTCCCCGTAATAGGTAAACTTCATACGGGCTACTTTTTTATTGCTGCGAATACTTTTGGAGCGATTTTTAGATTAACTATTCCTGCTGCTTTACCTCTACGCCTGGCTCATCACAATAATATACGCACTATAATGGGATATTCACCGGTGCAAAGAGTATAAAAATTACCCTTCCTATGATTTAGAGGCAGCCAGCTAAAGGTTGTCTAGTCCAGATATGCCGCTAATAGACCAGTTTTCAGGGTCAGACAGACCAGATTTGTCATCCCCTTCATCATATTTAATACGACAAGCATATCTTCTTGTGAAAGAGGCTGTATTTTCTGGTGTTATTTCTAAATCAGCGTTTACTAAATATTGAAAGTTGCCCAAGCTAAATAAATTAAGAGGCTGTTTTGAAAATGATAATGCGTGATCGGGGAGTAATTCATTTGAAATATATGTGTTGCATTGTGAATGTGCAGCATTAGTCATTAAACTAGTCACAGAAAGTCGATTTTGCTCATCACCACTATCATCCATAAAAAAATCAGAGGAAGCAATATCCTTAACCACAGGCATAACAATTTTAGCTTGGAATGCTAAAAGTGCTATGAGACCAATAAGAAATAAAATAAATTTAATATTCATGAGTAAATTTAACTAAGTAAGTTGTAAATGTAAGCTATTTTAGCAAAAAGAAAAAACTGGCGTGAAGTAATTTAGGCTAAAAACAATACGGGATCTAAGGCGATGTTAAATTAATGAATGTAATTATCTTGACATAAATTAAAGAGCTAAGTAGACTGTTAATCCACTCTATGGAAAGAGTGTGCATCTTTGTTATGAAGACTATGGTAACAATGGAAATTAAAAAAACTCTCAGTCAATATTATGAGAATTAATTAAACTTTTAGGAGGTAGAAATGGCTGCTACAACTGAATCAGTTAGAGCTGATGCTGCGGAAGCACCGCTATTAAATAAAACGAACCTAATTGCAGGCTTTATGCTGTACTTAGTGTTCTATTCATTTATTCGTTGGTACGAAGGTGTTTATGGATGGTCTGCTGGATTGGATTCATTCGCACCAGAATTCGAAACATACTGGATGAATATGCTATACATTGAGTTAGTTCTGGAAGTTATTATTTCAGCTGCTCTATGGGGCTATATCTGGAAATCACGTGATCGTAAAGTAATGTCTATCACTCCTCGTGAAGAGTTGAGAAGACATTTTACTCACTGGACATGGTTGGTAATGTATGGTTGGGCTATCTACTGGGGAGCTTCATACTTCACAGAGCAAGATGGTACATGGCATCAAACTATTGTTCGTGATACTGACTTTACACCAAGTCACATCATCGAATTCTATTTGTCATACCCAATTTACATCATCACTGGTGTATCAGCATTCTTGTACGCTAAAACTAGACTGCCAACATACAACGAAGGTTTACACCTTATGTATTTAGTTGCGGTTATTGGTCCTTTCATGATTCTACCAAACGTAGGATTAAACGAATGGGGTCATACTTTCTGGTTTATGGAAGAATTGTTCGTTGCTCCATTGCATTACGGTTTCGTATTCTTTGGATGGGCGGCACTAGCTATTATGGGTGTTGTAAACACTGAAGTAATGGCAATTACTAAATTACTTAAAAAAGACTTGGCTTAATAGCTTAAGTTTTATTTGAAGTAATAAAAAACTATCTCCTAGGCTTGTTCCGTGCATTAAAAGCGCGGAACAAACTTTAGAAGACAGTAAATAAAAAAATATAATTTTAATTTTTAGGAGGTAAGCTAATGAGCGCATCTCAATCAGCTGTACGATCTCGCGCAGAAGCCGTTGCGGTTTCACGCACATTCGACTGGATGATTCTTTTTACACTATTCACTGCGGTTCTTGGTGGGTATCACATTCACTACATGTTAACTGGTGGTGACTGGGATTTCTGGAGTGACTGGAAAGATAGACGTTTATGGGTAACTGTAGCACCTATCGTTTCAATCACTTTTCCTGCTGCGGTTCAAGCAATGCTTTGGTATCGTTATCGTTTACCAGTTGGTGCTACTATTTGTGTTTTAGCATTACTTTTAGGTGAGTGGATCAACAGATACATGAACTTCTGGGGATGGACATATTTTCCTGTAAACTTCTGCTTCCCATCAAACTTAATGCCAGGTGCTATTGTACTTGATGTTATCTTGATGTTGGGTGGTTCTATGACTTTAACTGCTGTAGTTGGTGGTTTGGCATGGGGTTTACTATTCTATCCAGGTAACTGGCCAATCATTGCGCCATTACATGTACCTGTAGAGTATAACGGCATGATGTTTACATTGGCTGATTTACAAGGTTATCATTACGTACGTACTGGTACTCCTGAGTACATCAGAATGGTTGAAAAAGGTACATTAAGAACCTTCGGTAAAGACGTTGCTCCTGTATCAGCGTTCTTCTCTGGTTTCGTATCTGTTATCATTTACTTCTTGTGGCACTTTTTTGGTAAATGGTTCAACAAAACTGATTTTATCTCTGGCGAAAACGTTTAATTAACGTTTAGATAGGAATAAGATTAACCAACATAACGAGATCTGACGAATATTTAGTCGTCAGAAGGTCTTAATTACAGATTCTCTAGAAATAGAGGAGGGTATATGAAAATAATAAAAGACAAGGTAGCTAAATTATCCTTTGTCGCACTGCTGATTACAATGACAGCAGCGATTTTTTACACACCTACAGCTTCAGCACATGGTGAAAAGTCTCAAGCGGCTTTCATGCGTATGCGTACTATTCACTGGTTCGATTTGAACTGGTCAAAAGATGAAGTTGCAATTAACGAAACAATGACAATTTCAGGTAAATTCCACGTATTCGCGGGATGGCCAGAAACTGTTGATAAACCAGAAGTTGCTTTCTTGAACATTGGTATTCCTGGTCCAGTATTTATTCGTGCTGGTTCTTGGATCGGTGATCAATTAGTTCCTCGTTCTGTATCATTGGAACTGGGTGAAACTTATACGTTTAAAGTCTTGTTAAAAGCACGTCGTCCAGGTGACTGGCACGTTCATACTATGTTGAATGTTGAAGGCGGTGGTCCAATTATTGGTCCAGGTAAATGGGTAACTATTACTGGTTCAATGGGTCAATTTGTTAATCCTTTAGTAACTCTAACAGGTGACACAATTGACTTAGAAGATTATGCTTTAGATAACATATACTTCTGGCATGCATTATGGTATGCAATTGGTCTGGCTTGGTTGGTATTCTGGGCTAAACGTCCAATGTTTATACCACGTCATATTGCTGTAAGCAGCGGTAAAGCTGATACTTTGATCTCTGCTGGAGATAAAAAAGTTGGTATCGCTTTCGCATTAGGTACTATGGTATTAGTAGCTGGTAGTATGGCTTCAACTAATGAAAAATATCCTGTAACAACTCCTCTTCAAGCGGGTTTGATGCGTGGTATGGTTCCAATTGATATGCCTGCTACCTCAGTAGTTGTTAAAGTTGAAGATGCTACATACCGTGTACCTGGTCGTGCTATGCAAATGACACTGACTATTACTAACAATGGTGACTCTGCAGTTCGTTTAGGCGAATTCATGACAGCTTCAGTTCGTTTCTTAGATGCAGACGTACTTGAAGATGAGAGTGGTTATCCTGATGACTTGCTGGCTGAAGAAGGTTTAACTTCTAGCGATAACAGCCCTCTAGCTCCTGGTGAGACTAGAACTGTTAACGTTACAGCTTCTGATGCTGCATGGGAAGTTTACCGTTTAGCTGACTTGATCTATGATCCAGACAGTCGTTTTGCTGGCTTGTTATTCTTCTTCGACGAAGATGGCAACCGTCAAATGGTAATGGTTGATGCTCCACTAATCCCATCTTTCATCTAATGGAATAGTCTAAAAATTTATTTTTAGACGGGATTAAAAACCCTCATCATCTTCGGGTGGTGAGGGTTTTTTTATGCGTGGAAGAAAAGGAAATGAAGAAAGCTTTTGTAAGCTTATGGGTAGCTCTAAGAATATTGGAGGGAAGACAAGGACAAATGATTTTACTTGATGATAGGCAGTGTTATGAAAAACTAATAAACGAAACTGTTTTAGCGGGTGCAAGAAAATATAAGGCATGTAACATTATTGGTTTGTCAATTAGAACATTGCAGTGTTGGCAAGCCGAAGGTCGAAATAGCGGCAAATAAACGACCTACAGGGGTCGTTCAGAACCTGTCAACAAGCTAACTGAGCAGGAGAGACAAATATCGGTAACACGAGAGAGTTTGTCCCATTACCCACCAGTCAGATCGTGTCCGTATTGGCTGATAGAAGTGAATACATTGCTTCTGAGTCGAGCTTTTACCGCGTATAAAATGGAGGGTATATTACATCACAGAGAAAAGAAAAGGCACGAAAAGGCAATAACAAATCAACAAACTACGAGGTAAATAAAGTATATGAAATATGGAGTTGGGATATCAGTTGTTTGCCGACAATCGTCATTGGACAGCATAATTATTTGTATGAGATGGAGGATATTTATAGCCGAAAAATGGTCGCTGTGAAGTTTATACGAATGAAAAAAGTGAACAGGCTGTATTGAGCTATCGGAAGATATCGTTTGGTCGGAGAAATGTACAAAACAAAACTTAGGTTTACATTCAGATAATGCAGCACCAATGAAGTGCCTCACCATGCAAGTAAAGATACATAATTTAAGAGTAATCAGTTCATGTAGTGTCGCCCGTGGGTTAGTGTGATGATCCTTATTCTGAATCGATATTTAGGATGGTAAAATATAGTCCACGTTGCTCATCAGAAGGGTTTAATTTCTTAAAAAGTGAAAGAAATGGATAAAAGACAATGTGTGCTGGTACAACAATGAGCATCGTCATGGTCGAATCAAGTTTGTCACGCCAAACCCAAGGTGCTAAGGGCTTGATGTTGAGTTACTAGAGAATAGAAAAATACTGTGCCTACAAAAAAGAAATGAACATCCATGAAGATGGTCTGGAGATACCTGAAACTGGGGGTCTGAAGATACAGTGGAGCTGAATCCAGAGAAAAATAAAGTGGCTGATTAAATACTTAGGCGACAACTGTCTTAAAAATGCCGCTATCATACAGACTTGCTCTACCTTGTTTAAATTTATAATGACAAAGAAAGGAGGTCTCAGGATAGGCTTGTTAGTCATAAATGGAGCGGTTGAAAACATATAATTTATTACCCCAATATGCTTTTGCGCGTATGAGCGTTATTGGAGTTGTATATTAGAAAATGTTAGAGATTTGATGTATTGACAATAGCTTGCGAAAAGGGTGTGTGAATAAAAAAGAGAATTTATTGCGATATTAGTTTTTGAATAACGAACAGAAATAGTTTTAGTCAAATTTCTTGAATATAGTAGAAGAAAATAAGATATGTATGGTTAATAAATAAAAAGAGACCCAAAAATGGGTCTCTAATATTCAGTAAAACTTACAACCAGAAAGTAGAAGTCAAACTGTCAGAGCTTTAGTTGTTTTTTGTAACGTGTTGTTGAGAACCGTCAGGATCGTCCATGCAACCAGTTAAACCAACGAGCATTAAAGTGATAGCTAAAATAGATAATACTTTTTTCATTTTTTCCTCCAAAAGGTTTTTTATAATTATAAATGTACTATTATCTAGTACGATGTAATTTATACCATGGGTACTTTATTGATGCAATAGGAAATTAACTATAGTAAGTTAATGTTATCAGGAAGATTTAAATTTATAGACTGATCGTGCCATGTAGCACTACCAATGGTAGACCAGCGACCTTTTAAATTAGAGCTAAGTAAGTTATCTACCCAGTAGGAGGGGGCGGATATTTTTTTTAATTTAATGTTAAAGGTGGTGATATTCAAATCAAGCCCGGATTTGATACCCCAAAATGCAGTAGTTTTCATAATAAATTTTGATAGACGTCGATTATCAATATCAGGTGTCACAGCTATATTTGCCCACATGGAATGTACGCGACCCCAGTTTGGCGATTGTAAACGACCTTCTGGAGTAACAAATGGCAGCCATTTTTCATTTCCTTTAGCATCAGTATAAGTGATAGCAATTAAATGGTTGTATCCCTCAAAATGATCGTGTAAATAGAGAGCATGAGGTGTTATTCCAATAAAAGTATTGGAAACTAATAGTAATGTGTTACTCAGATCAGCTAGCAATGATGTGAGAGCATTAGCTTTGGTATTTAAATCAAGGCGGTAAATAACGCCGTAATGAATGCTACTGTTAAGTTGAAAAAGAAATAGTAAGCATAAAACCTTACAAATTCGGTGAATATTGCGTTTTGACTGTTTGTTAGATTTAGCTATAAAAATACTATCGTATATAGAAATTGTTGAGTTATATGTTGAAATATCAGCTAAACATTTGTCATCACAGGAAGTGCGTATGCGAGTATCAGCAATATTTCTATAAATACGATTGGCTAAATAATAAATTCCTGGTGACTTAAGGAGGTAGCCAAGTGGTAATAAATAGCGCATTTTTATAAGAATACAGGCGTAAGTTTTAACACCTGAATAAGCAGTGTTGTTTGTATCTAATGCATATAGATCGGTTAGCAGAGTTGCCTGGTCAATATGTTTAAGTGCTGGGTATTTAGAAGCATTAGATTGAGCACTCAAAAAATTAATACAATTAAATATATCAAAGTGGTTCAGTATAAGAATCGTTCGACAGCAAAGAGGACATTGTTCATCATAAAACACGGTTAATATAGGATTCTTGGCTGATAGTATGTCTCCAAGCTTTCTATACCATGATAAAGGAATAATTAAGCTATAAAAAATAAGCATTCCTATTCCAAAAGGGTAAATGTTAAAAGTTAAAGTTATACCAAGGTGTAATCCTGCGCCTATTAAAAAATAAACAGGGCGAAGTTTTTTTAAGTGAGATAAAAATATAAAGGTAAATTGGAAGATGATAATTATATAACCAATGGTTTTTTGCAGAATTTCATTGTTCAATAGCCATTTCATGTCTAGTGATGAAATATAATAGGGTATGGAAGAAGGGAGCCATGCACCTAGACCATTTCTCCAATGTTCAGCAAACATTTTATGAATGGCAGAATCAAAATAAAGAAAACCAAGGCAGATAGTGACTGGAATTGTGTATGCAAGGAGCGATATGTCTTGTTTGGTATGTAAAGAATAATGCTTGAAAGGGGTTTTAAGTTTATATATTAATTTATCAATTGAAAAGGCTTTACTGACAGGCATAAAAATCATGAATAAGTTTGCACCAATCATGAATAGATCAAAGCCACCGTCAAAATCACGTTGCATGGGGGTGAAATTAACAAAAACAATCCACAGGATGTAATTAGCAATAATTGATGATTGGCTGTGATAACCGATAGTAATGAAGATCGCAACAATGGCCCATATACAGAGAAAAAATGGAATCATTGGGAATTCAATGTCCATAAAAGGGATGGGGTCAAAGATTAAATGGTTAAAATAGAGCAGAAAGCAAACTTCTTGTAGTGTAACCAGACCAAAAAATATTCGAAAAAGACCGACTCCAGTGGCAGGAACTTGAGTATGGTAAAGTTGTGAAATTGTAGAAAGAAGTAATTTGTACATTTTTAAATAATTGATGTAATAATAATGTTATAGATTATAAGGGAATTAAGTTGCAAGAGGTATTTTTGAAGGCTTTAAAACGTAAAAAGCCGTATCAGGCGAAACCCGATACGGCTTTTAGTCATTAAGAATAGCTAAAGCTTATTCTTCGTCGCTTGGTTCTGCGAAAACCCATTTTACGAAGAAGTAGCCAGCAGCAATAACAACTACAGCACCGACCATGCCCGCTGGTTCTTTTAATAGTTCTGTTATGTCTAAGATCGCTCCCATGAGTGTCCTACCTTTTTGTTGAGTATAAATAAAAGTGCCGTGTCACTGGCATACGAAGCTTATATGTTACTTTAGAGGAGTTTAAAGTCAAGATAAATGTGAGTTAGATCATATCTTTTTAGCTTGAAAAGTTTAGCTTAATAAGGAAATTAGAAAAGAAATGCCAGGTAAGTATTTGTTATTTAGTGAGTAATATTTTGCGGTAAAAAACCAAACAAATACCTTTATCTTAAGGTAGGCTGAAAAGTAGTATAACTATTAATCGTTCTAAAAGTATTCGCAGTAATGAAAAAGTAGTCCGTATGAAGTTTACCTAATACGAGGAACCGATGACTCGAAATCCCGTATTACACTTCGTTTCATACGGGCTACAATATGTGATAATAAAAGCTTGTCAAAATATCCTGCCAGAACTTTGGGGGCGATTAATATATTAAAGTTAAGTTCAAAATTGCCTTATGATAAGAATGTGAGTAGTATTGGGCTTTATAATTAAATAAAAAAACAAAGAGGTAATTTAAATGGTTTTTGGTGGGTTAATTTCAATCTTAATAGCTATATGGATCTATAGAACAGCTATTGAGTTTAAAACTGGCAATGCATTATATTGGGTTGCGGGTAGTTTTATTGTTTATTTGGGCATACAAGTAATAATGATTTATTTCAATCAAATAATTATTGAAACGTTTGATCGTGATGTCAGTAGTGCATACGATAATGCTGGTGGTTTAAATTCTCGGGATAATAGTGATACAGCAGGATTACAATCAGGAACTGGTGGTACGTTTATTGGTATTATTTTTGAGATACTTCCATTTATAGTGCCTTTTTTCGCAGTTGCAGTCATTAGATTAATGCTAATGTTAAAACAGCCTTTTAGCTTTATGTTAATGTTTGGTGGAATTAAAGAAACATTTTTGGGTATTAAGGATAGTTTTAAAACGTCTTAAATATTAGCAAATTAAGTCATATAAATTTTTTGAAAAGCCTGGTTTTACCGGGCTTTTTTTGGTTAAGGCTTGCAGTTTTTAACTGATTACAGTTGATACTACGAGGCTAATGATTAAAATAAAGGCAATTGTGGTGAGAAGACCGACAATAATAAAGCTAGTTAATGAGCCATGCTCAAAATCAGCTTTGCGGTTCTTGTTGCTTTGAATGCCAATACCTGCGGCTAGTACACTTTTAAAAACCTGTAATAATTTTAGTTTGGACATTCTGTTCTGCTGCTTTTTGATGAGTGTCTTATAATAGACAAATATATAAATAATATCAGGCTTTTAACTAAATCGACAATACAGACCTTATCGGTCACTAATTTTATCTCTTATGAATAACACCGAACTATTAAAACGACAATTATCAGAACGTATCTTGTTTCTTGATGGTGCTATGGGCACGATGATCCAAAGCTACAATCTGGAAGAAAAAGATTATCGAGGCGAGCGTTTTGCTGATTGGGAATGTGACCTAAAAGGAAACAATGATCTGTTATCTTTGACCCAGCCTGACATAATTAAAGCTATTCATCGAGCTTATTATGATGTGGGTGTTGATATTGTTGAGACCAATACTTTTAATGCCACTAGTATTGCAATGGCAGATTACAACATGGAGTCATTGGCTTATGAGATTAATTTAGAGTCAGTAAAATTAGCCAAAGAGGTTGCGGCTGAAGTGACAGCGTTAAATCCAGAAAAACCACGCTTTGTTGCAGGTACATTAGGGCCAACTAATCGTACAGCCTCTATGTCGCCAGAAGTTAATGACCCCGGTTTTAGAAATATTACCTTTGATCAATTGGTTGAATCCTATACCGAAGCTGTGCGTGGTATGTGTGATGCTGATGTTGATATTATTCTAATTGAAACTATTTTTGACACTTTAAATGCCAAGGCAGCCATTTTTGCAGTTGAGCAATATTTTGATGTATTGGGTTTTAAGTTACCTGTGATGATTTCTGGGACGATCACCGATGCATCAGGTCGTACTTTATCAGGTCAAACCGTTTCTGCATTCTGGAATTCTTTAAACCATGTGGAACCCATTTCAATTGGCTTTAACTGTGCGCAAGGGGCGACAGAGTTACGCCAATATATAGAAGAATTATCCAATATTGCAAATGCCCATGTATCTGCTCATCCTAATGCCGGCTTACCTAATGAATTTGGTGAGTATGATGAAACACCCGAAGATATGGCTAAAGAACTGGCAGACTGGGCTGCAAATGGTTATTTAAATATTATTGGGGGCTGTTGTGGAACATCACCCGAATATATTAAGGAAATTATTCAGCAGGTTGAAAAACATGCTCCTAGAAAAATCCCAACCATCGAAAAACAATGTCGTCTAGCTGGCTTAGAGCCACAAAATATTAGTTCAGAATCATTGTTTGTTAATGTTGGTGAAAGAACTAATGTTACAGGTTCAGCAAAATTTAAACGTTTAATTGTTGAAGGTGATTTTGAAACCGCATTAGAGGTGGCAAAAGACCAGGTTGAGAATGGTGCGCAAATTATTGACATCAACATGGATGAAGGCATGTTGGAATCCAAAGAAGCCATGGTGCGATTTTTGCATCTGATTGCCTCAGAGCCAGACATTGCCAAAGTCCCTATTATGCTGGATTCTTCTAAATGGGATATTCTGGAAGCAGGGCTTAAATGTATCCAAGGTAAAGGCGTTGTCAATTCAATCTCTATTAAAGAAGGTGAAGAAAACTTCATCAAACAGGCTAAATTAATTCGTCGTTATGGAGCGGCAATGATTGTGATGGCGTTTGATGAAGACGGGCAGGCTGATACTAAGGAAAGGAAAATTGAGATATGCCAGCGCGCTTATAAAATTTTAACGGAAGTGGTGAACTTTCCCCCCGAAGATATTATTTTTGATCCCAATATTTTTGCCATTGCCACTGGGATAGATGAGCATAATAATTACGGGGTGGATTTTATTGAAGCTACCCGAGAAATTAAACGTACCTGTCCACATGCCATGATTTCTGGTGGCGTATCAAATGTTTCATTTTCATTTAGAGGCAACAACTTAGTTCGTGAAGCCATTCATGCGGTTTTTCTGTTTCATGCCATTAAAGCAGGTATGAGCATGGGGATTGTTAATGCTGGGCAATTAGCCATTTATGAGGATATTCCTGAAGAATTAAGAAATGCGGTAGAAGATGTGGTGCTTAATCGTCACAGTAATGCCTCAGAAGTCATGCTGGAAATGGCTCAAAAATATCAAGGCGGAAGCGGTGTTGTTAAAAAAGAAGATCTGGAATGGCGCACATGGTCAGTTAAAAAACGCTTGGAACATGCTTTAGTTAAAGGTAATGCAGATTTTATTATTGAAGATACCGAATTGGCACGCTTAGAATCTGAACGTCCTTTACATGTCATTGAAGGGCCGCTAATGGATGGCATGAATGTGGTGGGTGACTTGTTTAGCGCAGGTAAAATGTTTTTACCGCAAGTGGTTAAATCAGCACGGGTAATGAAAAAAGCCGTGGCTCATTTAATGCCTTTTATGGATGATGGAAAAGAAGGTGGCTTAAAATCAAACGGTAAAGTATTGATGGCAACCGTTAAAGGCGATGTTCACGACATCGGTAAAAATATTGTTGCCGTGGTGTTGCAATGTAATAATTATGAAATTATTGATTTAGGTGTAATGGTACCCGCTGAACAAATCCTTAGAGCGGCTAAAGAACATGATGTTGATATTATTGGTTTGAGTGGTTTAATTACCCCGTCTTTAGATGAGATGGTGCATATGGCAAAAGAAATGCAGCGTCAGGGTTTTGATATTCCATTAATGATTGGTGGAGCGACTACATCCAGAGCACATACGGCAGTTAAAATTGAACAACACTATCATGCACCAACTATTTATGTGATGGATGCTTCGCGAAGTGTGGGTGTGGTGAGTAAGCTTTTAAGTGATGAATTAAAAGATGAGTATATTGCAAAAATACGGACAGAATACGAAGTGGTGCGTGAGCGTCATAAAGGCCGTAAAGCAAAAGTTAAGCAACATAGCTTAGAAAGAGCCAGAGAGAATAAATTTAAAAATCTGCATGACCCCATTAAGCCTTCATTTTTAGGCACAAAGGTGATTGATTCATTAAACCTGAAATTATTAGTGCCTTATATTGATTGGTCACCTTTTTTTCATACCTGGGAATTAGTGGGTAAATATCCGTCTATTTTGACTGATGAAGTGGTAGGGGTAGAAGCGACTAAATTATTTGATGATGCTCAAGCCATGTTAGCTAAAATTGTCAGTGAAAAATGGTTAACTGCCAAAGCCGTTATCGGTTTTTTCCCTGCCAATAGTATTGATGATGATGTAGTGCTTTATACCGATGATTCACGCACTGAGGTATTAGAAACCTTACATCATTTACGCCAGCAAAATATGAAAGCCCCCGGCAGGCCTAACTATTGTTTGTCTGACTTTATTGCCTCTAAAGACATTGGAAAAGCTGACTATATTGGAGGTTTTGCCGTTACTACTGGTCTTGGTATTGAAGGAAAAATAGCAGAGTTTGAAAAAGATCATGATGACTATAGTTCAATCATGCTCAAAGCCTTGGCAGACCGTTTAGCAGAAGCCTTTGCAGAATATCTGCACAAGCAAGTGAGGAAAGAGTACTGGGGATATGCAAGTGATGAAGCACATAGCAATGAACAGTTAATATCAGAAGCTTATCAAGGTATTAGACCAGCACCAGGTTATCCTGCCTGTCCTGACCATACTGAAAAAGCCAAATTATTTGAATTGTTAGATGTAACTGCGTCAACCAGTATTGAGTTAACAGAAAGTTATGCCATGTTTCCTACTGCGGCTGTGAGTGGCTGGTATTTTGCCCACCCTGAATCACAGTATTTTAATGTGGGTAAAATTGATCAACAGCAATTAGAAAATTATGCGCAAAGAAAAGGGCTTTCTGATGAACAGGCTGAGCGTTGGTTAGCACCAAATTTATATGATTGAGGACGAATATGTCATTAAATAAAGTTGAAAATACCATAGAAAGAGCCATGTATGCCAGTCGCTGGATAATGGCACCCGTGTACTTAGGGATGAGTTTAGCTTTATTGGCATTGGCGGTTAAGTTTTTCCAAGAACTTTATCATTTCTTGCCCTACCTGCTAGACATTGATGAGTCAGTATTAATTTTAAATTTACTGACCTTGATAGATCTGACTTTAGTCGGTAGTTTGATCGTAATTGTCATGTTTAGCGGTTATGAAAACTTTGTTTCCCGAATGGATATTGGCGAGGGCACAGAAAAGCTAGACTGGCTGGGAAGCCATGATTATAGTTCGCTAAAAATGAAAGTGGCAGCATCCATAGTCGCTATTTCATCTATCCACCTATTAAAAGTATTTATGAATGTGCAAACCACAGATAATGATAAGTTGATGTGGTATGTGATTATACATTTAACCTTAGTGCTATCCGCTTTGTTTATGGGCTATCTGGATAAAATTTCCAGGCATTAATGATGTTGAAAGTGGTTTTATTGGGTACTTCGGGTTGTCATTTATGCGAGGAGGCCGAGTTAATTATTACTCAATGTGAATTAACTGTTGAGTTAGTTGATATAGCCGAGCAGGAACAATGGCAAGAAAAATACGCTGTCCGTATTCCCGTTTTATATCATCCAGAAACCCAAAAAGAACTGGGCTGGCCTTTTACTCAAGAACAGCTCCAGCAGTTTATGGATGAATTAATTTAATGACATTGCCCCTAGCCCCCTTTCAATGAGGGGCAGATTGCGTATATGCCTAATTTCACATAATTTATTTCTCCTGGTTATCCCTTTGAAAAAGGGGACTAGGGGAGATTTATCTAAACAAACAAGATAAAAAATGAGCAAAAAATACAGAATAGAAAAAGACAGTATGGGGGAATTAAATGTCCCTGCTGATGCTTTATATGGAGCGCAAACACAACGAGCAATTAATAACTTCCCAATCAGTGGCATTGCATTACCTCCTGCTTTTATCAAAACCATCGCATTAATTAAAAAAAATGCAGCCAAAGTTAATATGAGTTTGGGTGAGCTGGATGAGAACAAAGGCAATGCCATTATTCAAGCTGCACAGCAGTTAATGGATGGACAATATCAAGATCAATTCCCTATTGATATATTTCAAACAGGATCTGGTACTAGTAGCAATATGAATGTTAATGAAGTCATTGCAAATTTAGCCAGTAACATAGTGGGAGAAATTGTCGGGGCAAATGATCATGTCAATATGGGACAAAGCAGTAATGATGTAATTCCTACCGCCATTCATATTAGTGCTGCTACAGAATGTCATAATATTTTATTACCTGGATTAAGCCATTTAGCGGAAACGATTGAAGCTAAAGCCCTTGAATTAGAAAATGTTACTAAAACAGGACGCACTCATTTAATGGATGCCATGCCAGTCACTATGGGGCAAGAATTAGGCGCATGGGCGTTACAAATTAGAAATGCTATTGAGCGGATAAACAGCACATTGCCCAGAGTGTATAAATTAGCCCAAGGTGGAACGGCAGTAGGGACAGGAATTAATGCCGATCCTCAGTTTGCAGAACAGTTTGCTAAAGCGGTTTCTGAGGAAACGGCTCTGCCTTTTAAAGCCAATGATTCATTTTTTGAAAGCCTAAGTACACAAGATGCCATGGTTGAATTATCAGGACAAATGAAAGTAATAGCTGTTAGTTTAATGAAAATAGCCAATGATTTACGCTGGATGAACAGTGGGCCTTTAGCTGGATTGGGTGAGATTGAATTAACAGCATTACAACCAGGCAGTAGCATTATGCCGGGAAAGGTTAATCCTGTCATCCCCGAAGCAACAGCCATGGTTGCAGCGCAAGTTATTGGCAATGACGCAACTATCACCATAGCAGGTCAGTCAGGTACATTTCAATTAAATGTCATGCTACCAGTCATCGCGCATAATGTTTTACAAAGTATAGAAATACTGGGTAATGTCTCAAATGTTTTGGCAGATAAGGCGATTGCAAGCTTTTCTGCCAGAGAAGATAATTTGCAGGATGCATTATCTAAAAATCCAATTTTGGTCACAGCCTTAAACCCAATAATTGGTTATGCTAAAGCTGCTGAAGTTGCAAAGGCAGCCTATAAAAAAGGCTTGCCGATTGTTGATGTAGCAGAACAAATGACAGATTTAAGTCGTGATGAATTAGAGAAACTACTAGAGCCTAAGCATTTAACTAAAGGTGGGATTAGCTCATAGAATATACTCTTCATTAAACGTAAAGAGTATAGAAAGCGATAATAACTGTAAAAGCATTTTTACTGCTACTGTTTCATATTAATAGGCCTGTCCTTAATTGGTATGAAAAATGGCAGTGGATGACCTAATTATTGACCCTCTGAGAGTTACAGGGGTACTTGCTAAATTTATATAGGATTGGTTAATGGCAGTTTTATTATGTAATAAATGTAGTTATTTGCGTGAAGCCCCCGATGAATATATTGGTAAGAAGGTTAAGTGTCCAGTATGTAAAGATTCTGTGTTGATTCACAATACAGTGTCATTTATTAAAAATGTCATTACAAAATATAAAAACCTTAATAAAAAATATTGTCAGTTAAAAGGTTCAGAGAATACCGGACTAGAGGAATTGGATAATTCACATATGGGTCTGGATGAGGGTATAGATCTTCATAACACCTTGGCAATGACAGACCAGACGCAATTTAAACCAATCATGGACTGGTTTGATAAAAAGAAAATTTTATTAGATGTTGATACAAAGACCCTTGATACTCAAGGTTTCTTTGACGAAGTTGCTGTTATGTTAGGTAATGATTATGGATTGCTTAAAAACGTAAATAACCGAATTAAGAAAACACAACAAAAAGGCTATGGCTCGGTCACTTTAACAATTTCTAATTACTCCCAAAAAGAAATTAAGGCATTAACTACCTATTGCAAAGCGTTATATGATTATTCTTTTGTGGCAAAATATTACTATAATAAACAAGAAAAACGTATTCATTTAACATTACAAAAAACAGCGTCAATCGTTAATTTCTTTAATGGTGAGTGGTTGGAATGGTTCGTATTTATGAAGCTTTTGAGCGCATTTTATGAAAAGAAAATTCCATTTTCTGCGCTAAGAAGTTTTAAAGTACATTTTCCTAATGAAGATAAACATGAGATTGATGTTTTCTTTTTAATAAATAATAAAATACCCTTGTTTATAGAGTGTAAATCAGGCGAATTTAGATCAACAATTGAAAAATACCATAAGCTGAGAAAGCGAATGGGGATTGATAAACAGAATTTTACTATGCTGGTATTAGATTTAAGCGATGAACAGGCTAAGGGATTAACCAGTATGTACGATATTACATTTGTTAATGAAAATAATTTTGTCGATTATTTTCTAACACTACTTTAATTTCCACAGTAATATACTCTTTGCGCTCAAGAATACCCCACTCTAGTGCGTATATTATTGTGATGAGCTAGGCGTAAAGTAGCAGGAACAGCTATCCACCAACCAAAGTTGCTAGAACACTAGTGATAATTCAAAGGCAGAAA